>CACYDE010000362.1 GCA_902773045.1 uncultured Ruminococcus sp.
ATACGTCAGTATTCCTGCGGTCGTTTTATGCACTCTGACGAAAAAATCTACTGCGCATCTTCGGCACAATCTCTGTGCGGTATTGCCCTAAGCATAAATTGAAAATTTATTTCTTCACAGTTCCTAAATGTTTCTTTGTTGCCTTAATGAAAATTACTGTAAAAATAAAAACGGCTCAAACCCAAAGTTTAAGCCGTTTTTATTGGAGCTGGTAATCGGACTCGAACCGATGACCTGCGCATTACGAATGCGCTGCTCTACCAACTGAGCTACACCAGCAATCAACGTTACTTATTATACTACGTTTTCTTGTCGGTGTCAAGAGTTTTTTGAATTTTATTTTATAAGCATAGCGTCTCCGAAACTGAAAAATCTGTATTTCTCGCCGACTGCCGCTTTATAAGCATTCATAATGTTGTCATACCCTGCGAATGCGCTCACAAGCATGATAAGAGTACTTTCGGGAAGATGGAAGTTTGTGATAAGCCCGTCAAGAACTTTAAATTCATAGGGGGGATAGATGAAAATATCAGTCCATCCCTCGCATGCCCGGACTTCTCCGTATTCCTTTGCGGCTGCTTCAATCGTCCGACAGCTTGTTGTTCCGACCGAGATCACCCGTCCGCCGGAGGCTTTCGTTTCTTTGATGAGTGCTGCCGTTTCTTCGGGGATCTCATAGTGTTCACTGTGCATTTTGTGCTTCGTAACATCGTCGACCTTGACCGGGCGGAATGTTCCCAGTCCGACATGAAGCGTAACATAACCGATCTTTACGCCTTGGCTGCGAAGCTTTTCAAGAAGCTCTTCGGTGAAGTGAAGCCCTGCGGTCGGAGCGGCTGCCGAGCCAAGCTCACGGCTGTAAACAGTCTGATAGCGTTCTTTATCATCAAGCTTTGAGGTGATGTAGGGAGGAAGCGGCATTTCACCGAGCTTGTCGAGGGTGGCGAAAAAATTGTCCTCACAGAAAAATTCAACGACTCTGTTTCCGTCTTCAAGAACTTCGAGAACTTTACATGTCATTATTCCGTCGCCGAAAGTAAATTCCGAGCCGACCTTTGCTTTTTTTCCGGGTCCCGCAAGACATTCCCAAACCTTCTGGGATCGCTGAGTCAGAAGAAGGAACTCAACTTTTGCTCCCGTATCCTTTTTTATTCCGTAAATTCTCGCCGGAAGAACTCGCGAGTCATTGACGATCAGACAGTCTCCCTCGCGGAGATATTCCGTGATCTCGAAAAAATGTTTATGTTCGATCTCTCCGCTTTGACGGTCAAGAACAAGAAGGCGTGATGTGTCCCGCTTTTCAAGGGGAGTCTGAGCAATAAGCTCTTTCGGAAGATCATAATAGTAATCGCTTGTTTTCATAAATCAGCAAATCCTTTCATTTTCGAAAAAAATTCATTCAAAAACCGCAAAAATTTACGGAATGTATCAATTAGCGTTTGACAACATATAATAATAATGTTATATTATAGGGTAGAAGTTTCTTTTTTACTTGAATCGTGTAATATTGGTTCGGTAACAGAAACTGTTATCTATAGTTTTAAAGTCCCTGTTACATAATTGTACCGATATTTTATTTTACACATTTTTTAAAATAAAGTCAATACAGTTCTGTTTGGTGGATAAAGAAAGGATTGATTATAACAATGAAGCAGTACAAGGTAGGTATCATCGGAGCAACGGGTATGGTAGGTCAGAGATTTGCGACCCTTCTCGATAATCACCCTTGGTTCAATGTGACTGTTCTTGCCGCAAGCGCAAGAAGCGCAGGAAAGACGTATGAGGAAGCAGCAGGCGGAAGATGGGCTTTGCAGGCTCCGATGCCGGAATC
Organism: uncultured Ruminococcus sp.; assembly: GCA_902773045.1. Lineage (GTDB taxonomy): Bacteria > Bacillota > Clostridia > Oscillospirales > Acutalibacteraceae > RUG592. The sequence continues at coordinate 1,832 of CACYDE010000362.1, forward strand.
AATGAAGAAGATGGTCATCGTTGACGCGGCCGATGTCGAGAATGTCGCTTCTCAGGTCGATTTCGTTTTCTGTGCGGTTGACATGAAAAAGGAAGAGATCAAGGCTCTCGAAGAAGCTTATGCAAAAGCAGAATGCCCTGTCGTTTCAAATAATTCCGCTAACCGCTTCACTCCCGATGTTCCTATGATAATTCCCGAGATCAACGATCAGCACCTTGAGATCATCGAGTCTCAGAAGAAACGTCTCGGAACGAAGAGAGGCTTCATAGCAGTTAAGTCAAACTGTTCTCTCCAGAGCTATGTCCCCGCAATAAATCCGCTCATGGATCTCGGAGTCACAAAGGTTCTTGCATGCACATATCAGGCTATTTCCGGCGCAGGAAAGACTTTTGAGCGCTGGCCTGAGATGGTGGACAACGTAATTCCTTACATCGGAGGAGAGGAAGAGAAGAGCGAAAAAGAACCGCTCAAGATCTGGGGTACGATTGAAGACGGCGAGATCAAGTCGGCTTCAACTCCTTCGATCACTGCTCAGTGCATCCGTGTTCCCGTAAGCGACGGTCACACAGCAGCTGTTTTCGTTTCATTTGACAAGAAGGTTTCTCTTGATGAGATCATTGAGCGTTGGAACAACTACAGCGGCGAGCCTCAGAGGCTTGATCTCCCGAGCGCTCCGAAGCAGTTCCTTCACTACTTCACAGAGAATGACAGACCTCAGATCAAATCCGAAAGAAATCTTGAGGGCGGTATGGCTGTTTCCATCGGCAGACTCAGAGAGGATACACAATACGACATCAAGTTTGTCTGCATGTCTCACAACACCCTCAGAGGCGCAGCAGGCGGCGCTGTTCTTCTTGCAGAGCTTCTTGCGGCAAAGGGATACTTTGACTGATCTGTCATCAAAAATTTACGCACTTGTTGTTTGATTCTTGAAAAAGAATTAATGATTTGACATTATGAGACGGCAAGTATTATTGAGAAATAATATTATGCCGTCTTTGGTTTATCTTTATAATGTGAAAATAAACAAAAATTAAAATAAAGGAGTTAAAAATATGATAAATATCCTTATGTCGGGCTGCAACGGAAGAATGGGTCAGGTTATCTCGTCATCTGTGAAGGAGCGTGACGATGTGACTATTACTTGTGGCGTTGATATTTTTGACGGGTTGAAAAACGATTATATTGTTTACCCGGATTTTTCGAATATTGCCGAGCCGGTTGACGTAATCATAGATTTTTCCAATCCTTCGGCATTGAACGGACTTTTGGAGTACGCTTTGAAAAACGAAATTCCGTGTGTTCTTTGCGCTACGGGCTACAGCGACGAGCAGATAGCGGCTGTCAATAAAGCTGCCGAAAAAATCGCTGTTTTCCGTTCGGGAAATATGTCTCTCGGAATCAATCTTCTCATTGAGATCTCAAAAATGGCGGCTAAGGTTTTCGGCAGTGATTTTGACATTGAGATCGTTGAGAAGCACCACAATAAGAAAATCGACGCACCCTCTGGAACTGCGCTTATGATCGCCGATGAGATATCGGGCGTTATGGATATCGAGCCCGAGTACGTTTATGACAGACACAGCGTCAGAAAGAAGCGTGACAAAAAGGAGATCGGAATCAGCAGCGTCCGCGGCGGAACGATAGTCGGAGAGCATGACGTTATCTTCGCGGGCGACAACGAAGTTATCACTATCTCTCATCAGGCACAGTCGAGAAGCCTTTTCGCGATCGGCGCGATCAATGCGGCTGTTTTTCTTGCGGATAAGGCCGCAGGCAACTATAATATGTCCGACTTGCTGAAATCAAGATATTGATTTTCCGCAGCGATTTCATAAGCTGACTCGATGTAATAATTAAGGCAACATCCGTACAAAGATCGTTTGACGGTTTTGTATCGAATATGCTTGATTTTTTCCGTCATAGTACACAAAAGAACCTTGAAATACGCCCATCGGCGCGTGCCATTGGGGTACGTCATTATTCCCGCGATGCTTTTATGTACTCTTTTGATAAAAATATACTGCGCATCTTCGGCACAATCTCTGTTCGGTATTGCCTAAAATAAATCGCAATTTGGCGGCGAGCGCCGCCGGGCGATACGAGAAGGTAGTTTCCGAAATACTTTACATCACGCACCAGATCGATAGTTCTTTTTTATATTCATAAAATCGGAATTTGGCGGCGCTCGGTGACAAGTATTGATTTATGAACATAATCACTTAAGAAAACATGACGTTAAAACACAGAGGTTCGGGGACGCAGTCCCTGATAGGCGTGGGCGAAGCCCACAGCCTAAAAAGCCCCCTTTTCCTTGAGGGAAAGGGGGGGCTGGGGGTATGGGTGACGACAATGCAGTAAAATAGAACCAAATGTTTGGATCGATAGGAAAAATGCTTAAATTGTGTACATAGAACAGAAACACTATCGGTCGGGTTCGTGAAGTCTTGTATCTCGGAAACTATCTGTACGTATAGCCTGTCGCCGTTCGGCGACAAATTTGAATTTGGCGTAATTCTTTATCTAACGGGAAATCCGACTTCGGCATTAACAGTTATGAAACGGTTTTGAATATTGGGAATTTTTAAAAAACATGGAAAGAAAAATTCGTATGAAGTATGGATTGTAAACGAATAAAAATTAATTTATTTACACTTTTTCAATCACTATCCACAACTTAAGAGTAGAGTGAATTTATGCAGGGTTCGGGGCGTAAGCCCCGATAGGCGGCGGGCGAAGCCCGCAACCCTTTAGCCCCCTTTCCCTTGAGAAAGGGGGTGGGGGTATGGGTGACGTCAATAAATGTTAAATAAAACCATAGCTTTGGATGGACAGGAACAAATCCTTAAGTTGTGGATAGTGCTTTTTCAATAGTTCAAGGAGAGTAATTATGGACGATAATTATGTAAAAGGAAAAGGTAAAAAATTCCCATATAACAATCGTCAGTTGAGTTGGATGGATTTTAATTCCAGAGTCATGGAAGAAGCCTTCGAAAAAGAAAATCCCGTGATGGAAAGAGTAAATTTCCTCTCCATAACAGCCTCAAATCTCGATGAATTCATGATGGTCAGAGTTGCGGGCGTTATCGATCAGATGGAACACGGAATGAAAACGTCGGATATCTCCGGGTTGACTCCGAAGCAGCAGTACGCAAGATTATCCGCTAAAATACACGAGTTTTCTCAGCACCAATACAGCTGTCTGAACAGGTCGATACTTCCCGTTCTTAAAAAGCATGGGATATATCTGAAAAAAGCGGATGAGCTTAACGAAGCCCAGAAAAAATATATTGACAAATATTTCGACAAAGTCATTTTTCCGGTTCTGACTCCGATGGCTGTTGACCCAAGCCGTCCGTTTCCGCTTCTTCTCAACAAAAGTCTTAATCTTGCGATAAGACTGATGAATGACGACAAGGAAACTTTCTTCGCGGTGATGCAGGTTCCGTCGGTTCTTCCGAGGTTCATTGAGCTTCCTGCGAAAGGTGAGCGGGATTTTATTCTTTTGGAAAGAATAATTATATCACGTCTTGACGAGCTTTTTGAGCTTTTCAGGATCAAGGCTTACTGTCCGTTCAGGATCACAAGGGATTCCGATCTCGACATCGACGAAGATACGGACAATCTGATGAACGAGATCGAGAAATCAATCAAACAAAGAAGACGCGGAAAGCCTATCCGCCTTGAAATTTCGGACAAATGCGACAAAAGCCTGAGAAAGTTTCTTATCCAGATGCTGGACGTTGACGAAAGCGAGATCTACGAATGCCACGGACCTCTTGACCTGACATTCCTTTCGAAATTCGCAAAAATCTCCGGAAGTGAGAAGCTTTCGTTCTCACCGATCAAACCTATCAGTCCTCCGTCCGATTTTTACGGCTATGACGATATTTTTCAAGCGATAAGGGAAAGAGACAGGTTCGTTCATCACCCGTATGAGAGCTTTGACTGTGTTTTAAAATTCGTTCAGGATGCAGCCAAAGACGAGAAAGTTCTTGCGATCAAGCAGACTCTTTATCGTGTGAGCGGCAACTCGCCTATCGTTGCGGCGCTTATCAAGGCTGCGGAAAACGGTAAACAGGTTACGGTTCTGGTCGAGCTTAAAGCGAGATTTGATGAAGAAAATAATATCCATTGGGCGAAAAAGCTTGAGAAGGCAGGCTGTCATGTGGTTTACGGACTGAGCGGACTTAAAACTCACTGCAAAATATGTCTTGTTGTGAGAAATGAAGAGGACGGGATCAGGCGTTACCTTCACATGGGTACAGGAAATTATAATGACAGTACGGCAAGATTCTACACCGATATGGGGCTTTTTACGTGCAAGGAAGAGTATGGTGAAGACGCTTCGTCGCTTTTCAATGTTCTGACGGGATACTCTCTGCCTCCCCAGTACAATAAGTTTATAGTTGCTCCTCACGGTATGAGAAAGTTTTTCGAGGATAAAATAAGAAGAGAAATCGAAAATGCGAAAAAAGGGCTTCCTTCGGGTATAACCGTGAAAATCAATTCGCTTGTTGATCCTTCGATAATCCAGCTCCTCTACGAGGCGTCAAAAGCAAATGTCAGCGTAAGACTGATTGTCCGCGGAATTTGCTGTCTTATCCCCGGAATCGAAAAGGTGAGCGATAATATTGAGGTTCACAGCATCGTCGGACAGCTTCTTGAACACAGCCGAATGTTCAGGTTTGAAAACGGGGGAGAGCCGGAGATGTTTCTTGGGTCTGCCGATTGGATGCAGAGAAATCTTGATCGGCGCGTGGAGCTTGTTTTTCCCGTTGAAGATGAACAGATCCACAAAAGGTGCGACGATATCATCGAACTGATGTGGAACGACGTTATCAATACAAGGATTCAAACATCTGATACTTCTTATCTGATGATCGACAGAAGAGGAAAAAAACATCTTAATTGTCAGACAGAATTTGCGAAGCTGGCAGCGCTGTCACTTAAAGAAAAAGCGCAGCAGCAAAACGAAGTAAAAAGTAATCAGAGTGAGTAATACATGAAAGGTGGATTAAACAATGAAAAGAGTAGGTATTTTAACAAGCGGCGGAGATTGTCAGGGTCTGAATGCGAGCATACGAGGAGTCGCAAAAACTCTCTATAACCACTACGGCGACGATGTTGAGATAATTGGTATCATCGACGGGTACAGAGGGCTTATCTACGGCGAGTGCAAGGTTCTCAAAAAGGAAGATCTTTCCGGTATTCTCACGATGGGCGGAACTATCCTTGGAACGTCGCGTCAGCCGTTCAAGCTTATGAGGGTAATTGATGAAAATCTTGTTGACAAGGTTGAGTCCATGAAAGAAAACTACAGAAAGCTCAAGCTTGACTGCCTGGTTGTCCTCGGCGGAAACGGAACTCAGAAAACGGCTAATCTTCTTTCGGAAGAGGGACTTAATATAGTTTCGCTTCCGAAAACGATCGACAACGATCTTTGGGGAACCGATATGACCTTTGGTTTCCAGTCGGCTGTTGATATCGCGACTCATGTTATTGATTGTATTCACACAACAGCAACGTCTCACGGACGTGTTTTCATAGTTGAAGTTATGGGTCACAAAGTGGGCTGGCTCACGCTTTACGCAGGAATCGCAGGCGGCGCGGACGTCATTCTTATCCCGGAGATCCCTTACGATATCAATTCTGTAATCGATATTGTTCAGAAAAGAAACAAAGAGGGAAAGAACTTCTCGATACTCGCCGTTGCAGAGGGCGCTATCTCAAAAGATATCGCTGCTCTTCCGAAGAAAAAGAAGAAGCAGGCGATCGCCGAGCTTGCTTATCCTTCAATATCCTATAAGATCGCTGCGGAGATCCAGGAAGCTACCGGTCAGGAAACAAGAGTTACAGTTCCCGGTCACTTCCAGAGAGGCGGAAGCCCCGACGCTTACGACCGTCTGATCTGCACCCGCTTCGGAGTTGCGGCAGCGAACCTTATCATAAAAAAGGATTACGGCAAAATGGTCGCGCTCAATGGTGAAGAAATCGTAGCCATTCCTCTTTCCGAAGTCGCAGGAAAACTCAAAGCTGTTCCTGTTGACAGTCCGATAGTTCAGGCTGCAAAAGACCTTGGAATCAGCTTCGGCGATTGTTAAGAATAAAAATATTTTAATCAGAAAGCAGGATAAGCTGTCCGAAGGGGAATGATGCCTCTTGGACAGCTTGTTTTTAGTTTTGTTCTGATATTGATGCTGATTTTAAGGCAATATGCCTTATTTTGTGAAAATTATCCTCGAAAATTTTTTAAGATTCTTAATAAGTAATTTTCTTGAAAAAGAAATAAATTTTAAAAAAATTTTCGAAGTCGCAGTTATTGTACCGGAAAAATTTGACATAATACATATGTGATGTTATAATTATTTGTATGATATTTATATATTGCCGCAGGGGTGATATTTAATGGGTAATGCCTGCGTTGAAGGAAAATGAGGGTGAATATATAGCGTAAACTTCTTTTGTCGTACAGATTTTGTTGAAGCGGAAGAAAATGACGACAGACCAAACCGGCCGGGTGGGATCGGATATGCACACGGAATTTTGCCTCGAAAATAAAAAAAGACCCTGAACGGGTCTTTTGAAATCACACACTGTGACGGCTGCATAAGCAGCGATTTGGATAAATCTTTATTTGAACTCATAGTGTAATCTCATAAGGTAGCTTGAGATTATCTATATTATAACATTATTTTTTGAATTTGTCAAGGAGGTTATTGTGAAAAAACATGATTATTATATCGGACTTGATATTGGAACATCTTCTGTAGGAATGGCTGTGACCGATACAGAATACAATATTGTGAAGTACAAAGGAAATTCTATGTGGTTTGTTAAGCTGTTTGACGAGAGCAGCAGTGCAGCTGAAAGAAGGAATTTTCGTACCGCTTCACGCAGAACCATGCGAAAACGTCAGCGCATTGAGCTTCTTCAAACATTTTTTGACGAAGAAATAGCTAAAAAAGACCCGGCGTTTTTTCAGAGACTCGCTGAGAGTAACCTGTACAGAGAGGATAAAACTGTACAAACGCCGTATGCGGTTTTTTCCGATTCGGGATTTACTGATGAGGACTATCATAGATCGTACCCTACGATCTACCATTTAAGAAAGGAATTGATAAACGGTGATAAGCCGCATGATGTAAGACTTGTGTATCTCGCTGTTCATCATCTGATAAAACACAGAGGACATTTTCTGTTTGATTCTCTCAATCCCTCGGAGATCGGTTCGTTTAAGCATGTGTTTGAGCAGTTTTGTGTATTTTTAAGCGATGAATATCAAATAGAATTGAACTGCGATTCGCCCGAAGAGCTGGGTGCGATCTTGAAAGACCGCGCGAAAGCTAAGGAGAAAAAGTATCTGGCAGGATTAAAAATATGCGGAATAAATAAAAAATCACAGCCGCGTGAAGCTGCAGTCGTTGCATTGATCTGCGGAAAGAAGGAAAAGGCATCCGCACTGTTTGGGATGGATATCCTCGTCGATGATAAGCAGCTTTCGATCGATCTTACAGGTGATTTTGAAAAATGGACGAGCGAGTATTCCGGCGTTCTGGGTGACAGATTTGAACTGATCGAGCAGCTTAAGGCGGTTTATGATTGGACTGTTCTGGCGGATATACTCGGCGAAGAAACATACATATCTGCCGCAAAGGTGAAGACCTACGAAAAGCATAAGTCAGATCTCGCTGTTTTAAAAAAATATGTCCGTAAAAATATCCCGGATAAGTACAATGAGGTTTTTAAGGAGAGCAGAGGACATCTTAATAACTATACTGCGTACAGCGGTATGATCAAGCGCGGCGGGAAGACAGGTGTGCTTGAGCAAGCGTGCAGTCAAACAGAATTCTGCGACTATTTGAGAAAACTCTTTAAAGATCTGCCTCAGACGGGGTATGAGGAGATGTTTTCCGATATTGACGCTAAGACGTTTATGCCGAAACAGCGTATCAGTGACAACGGTGTTATTCCTATGCAGCTGAATCGTTTGGAGTTGGAAAAGATACTACAGAAAGCATCACAGTATCTTCCGTTCTTCAACAGACGTGACGAGAGTGGTCTGACGGTTTCCGAGAAGATAATGATGATATTCGATTTCCGTATTCCTTATTATGTGGGGCCTTTGAATCCATACGGAAGTCATGCGTGGCTTACGAGAAAAAAAGAAAAGATTTATCCGTGGAATTTTAAGGATATCGTTGATATCGACGCGTCAGCCGAAACGTTTATTACCAAAATGACGAGCAAGTGTACATATCTTCATAATGAGGACGTTCTGCCTAAGGATTCGGTTTTGTACAGTAAATTCACTGTTCTCAATGAGATCAATAATCTGCGTGTAAACGGCGAGAAACTCAGCGTGGAATTAAAACAGTCTGTTTATCGCGATCTTTTCCTGACCAGAAAGAAGGTGACGAGAAAAGGGTTGGAGAAATATTTTCGTTCGTTCGGTTATGACGATGTTGATATCACAGGCATTGATGACGATCCCAAGTCAAATATGAGATCGTATATCGAATTGAAAGACTATGGTCTGACCGAAGACGAAATGGACAGGATCGTCAAGCTGACAGTTATTTTCGGTGATGATAAACAACTGCTGAAAAAAAGACTTCGCGAGGAGTTTTCCGATAAGCTCAATAACGATGTCATAGGAAAGATCAGCCGTTTGAATTACAGCGGCTGGGGCAGGCTATCACGGAAATTTCTGTGCGGGATATACGATACGGATCACGAAACAGGGGAAGTCTTCAGTATCATCGACGCACTCTGGAAAACAAATGATAACCTGATGATGCTTCTCGGAGCAAAATATGGATTTGCAAAGAGTTTGGAACAGGAGAATACTGTTGACACAGAAAAAACGCTTACCGAAATAGTGAATTCTCTGTATGTTCCTCCACAGGTAAAAAGACCTATCATTCAATCCGTGAAGATGATGAAAGAGGTCGTTAAGGTGATGGGAAGACCTCCGAAAAAGATCTTTGTTGAAATGACGAGATCGGACGGCGAAAAGGGAAAGAGAAAGGAAAGCCGCAAAGATGATCTTGTTAAGCTTTACAGATCATGCGGCTGGGATTCGAGTGAACTTTTTGAGCGCTTGCAGGGAACAGATAACAGCGCTTTGAGACAAGATCGTTTGTATCTTTATTTTACTCAGTTCGGAAAATGTATGTACACGGGAGAAAATATTGTTTTCGACTCTTTGTTTGACAGCACCGTTTACGACATCGACCACATTTACCCTCGTTCAAAGGTAAAAGACGACAGTCTGAATAACCGCGTTCTTGTTAAAAAGCAGGTCAATGCTCAAAAGAGTAACGATTATCCTCTGCTTCACGAGACCAGGGAAAAGATGCTGCCGCATTGGAAGTTCCTGCTTGCAAAAGAACTTATCTCAAAAGAGAAATTCAAGCGTCTTACCCGCTGTGAACCGTTGACAGACGATGAGCTTTCCGATTTTATAGCAAGACAGCTCGTTGAAACATCACAGTCAACGAAAGCAGTGGCGCAGATACTCTCGCAGATGTATCAGGATTCCGATATCGTATATGTAAAGGCTCGTAATGTTACGGAGTTCAGAAAAAAGTACGATTGTCTCAAATGCCGCGCCGTAAACGACCTCCATCACGCAAAGGATGCTTATCTGAATATTGTTGTGGGGAATGTTTATGATGTCCTTTATACAAAGAACAGGGCTAACTTTATCAAGGGACTGCAGACGAAGAAATACAGTTTGAACAGAATGTATTCCTTTAATGTTTCCGGCGCATGGATGAGTGACAATGACGAAAGCCTTTCGACCGTGAGAAAGACGATGAACAGGAACAATATCATATATACCCGCTATTCATCCTGCCAGAAAGGGACGCTGTTTGATATTCAGCCGAAGAAAAAGGGCTTTGGGCAAGTTCCTCTTACCGGCACGGGACCGCGATCCTCCATTGAAAAATACGGCGGATACAACAAGGCAGCTGCCGCTTACTTTACGCTTGTCAGATGTACCGGAAAAAAAGGAAAGAAAAGCATTCGTATGCAGCCTATCAACCTTTATCAGATCAGCGAGTTTGAGTCTGACCCCATTGCATTCCTGCAAAACAAGCTTGGTCTTTGTGAACCGGAAATACTTGTTATGCGTGTTAAATATAATGCTTGTATTTCTATCGACGGGTTCCGTATGCACTTGTCTAATAAGCAGGACGTATCATTGGGATATAAGCCGGCAATGCAGCTTGTTCTCGGATATAAGTATGAAAAATATATTCGCAATATCTCAAAATTTCTTGACAAAGAAGAGCGATCTGTAAACCGCTTTGACGAATTGAGTGTAGAAGAGAACATTGAACTGTTTGATCTTCTTGTGAAAAAAATGACTTCAACTATCTTCAAGGTCAAGTTCCTTGATATGGGTAAAAAGATCGAGGCTAAGAGGGATAAGTTCCTTGAAATATCTATCGAAAGGCAGTGCTATGTGTTGAATCAGATACTGAATATTCTTCACGCAAACGTCATGTCGGGAGATCTTAGAGACATCGGACTCGCCGGACAGGCCGGAATCATTAAAACAAATATGGATCTTTCCGGTATAAGCGGTACTGTCGAAATAGTAAATCAGTCGGCAACAGGACTGTTTGAAAATAATTATAAAATAAAGTGAGATGATTTTGATGAGCTGGCGTACTGTGGTGATAACAAAAACATCCAAGCTGGATTACAGCCTGGGTTATATGGTTGTGCGTGATATTGATAACACGGTCAAAATACACATCAGTGAAATATCCGTTTTGATCATCGACAGTACGTCGGTCTCGCTGACTTCTTATTTGCTCAACGAACTTATAAAGTCGAAGGTAAAGGTGTTATTCAGCGATGAAAAGCACAATCCCGCAGCGGAACTTACTCCGTATTACGGCTCTCATGACAGCAGCTTAAAATTAAAGCGTCAGGCGGGCTGGAGCGAACATACAAAAAAATATATCTGGACAAGGATCGTTTCCGAAAAGATCGGAAGACAGGCGGCTGTGCTTGGAAGGATCGATGAGGAGGGCAGCCGCATGCTTTTGAGTTACATTGACGAGATCGAGTTCGGAGATGCTACGAACAGAGAAGGACACGCAGCAAAAGTATACTTCAACCGACTTTTCGGAAAGGATTTTTCAAGAAATAATGATTGTCCGATAAATGCCGCGCTGAATTATGGGTATAGTATCATTCTGTCGGCTATCAACAGAGAAGTTGTTTGCAGCGGATATGTTACGCAATTGGGATTGTTCCATGATAATATGTTTAACAAATATAATCTGAGCTGCGATATTATCGAGCCGCTGAGACCGCTCGTTGACTCTTTTGTTAAAAAAAATATAACGACCGAATTTGGCAGTTCGGAAAAACTTAAGCTTATCGGACTTATCGGAAAAGAAGTAACGGTCGGTGAGAGAAAGACGACCCTTTTGAACGGAATTAAGCTTTATTGCAAAAGTGTGTTTGAGGCTATAGAGGCAGAAGACGAAAACCTTATTTGTTTTGTTGATTATGAGTTATAGATATATGAGAGTAATAGTGTTTTTTGATATGCCTACAGAATCGGCTTTCGATCGAAGAGAATACAGCAGATTTCGCAAATATCTGATAAAGAACGGATTTATGATGATGCAGGAATCCGTGTATATAAAGCTGACGCTGAATCAGACAACGGCGAAGCTGCTGGTTGACAGTATTAAGAGATCAAAACCGTCTGTGGGTCTTGTTCAGGTGCTGGTGATAACCGAAAAACAGTTTCAAAGAATAGAAACGATCACCGGAGAGCCAAACCGAACGGTATTGGACAGTGACGATGGAGTGGTAATATTATGATGGCGGCATATAAGTTTTTATCAAAACCGATGCAGCTCGATGGAGGAATTTGCTGTCTTGTTATAGAAAACAAAGATCTGTTCCGGAAAACATGGTCAGATCTTTTCAAGGGCAGAGGGGCAGAGTGGCTGATAGTTTCCGAGAACTATGAACCGTTTGCATTTGAAAAGGCGGTCGCAGTTTTTGAAAATATTTTAGATTTGAGTGGAATGGATAAAAAACTGATGACAAAAACATATCCGAAGCTGGAGCAAACGGCAAACGATTTGTTTTATGAAGATCTTGCCGATTTAAGGCAGCGCTTATTCATGTTGGGAGAGAAATTAAGCTTTGAGTATGATCTTGATTATTCTTTTAACGACAATATTGCAGCAATGGATATTTTAAAATTGTTGTCATTCAACATAAGAAAAGACGCAGACAACGATATGGAAAATATGGTGCTTTATATGAAGATGCTAAGAAAATATATGGGAATCAAGCTTTTTATTATCGGCAATTTATGGTTTTACTATACATCGGAAGAATGTGCAGTATTGAACAGAACACTTTTATCTGCAGGAATAAATGTTCTTGATATAGAAAATATAATGATCGAAGATATGAAAAAACATAATGTTTACGTCATAGATAACGATTTGTGTGAGATCGTTGACAATTCTTTGTAATAAGTGTATTATTTAGATGTAGCCTTTGAAATTACCGTGCGCAGGATAGTGGGCGTATTTTATTTTCCAAACGAGTGGTAAAAACCACCGGCTTTAGCCGGTAAATCCTTTAGGACTTCCTTTTAAGAAAAAAGCGTGATATAA
>CACYDE010000363.1 GCA_902773045.1 uncultured Ruminococcus sp.
GAATACTGACGTACCCCAAGGGCACTTCCTTCGGGCGTATTTCAAGGGAGTTTTGTGTACTATCTTGGTCAAAAGATCAAGCAGATTCAGTGCAAAGTGCCGGCAGCACACCAAGAAGTCAAGCCGTAAGGCGCAGGCTGATTGGATTGTGCTGCAAATGCCCTTGGGGTACTGTCAGGCGGTCTTTGTGCGGTGTTGCCTAAGATATATAACTCAAAAAAACAACTGCATAAGTTTGTTTCTGTCGAGGTAATAATGTATGTAAATGAACTAACCAAAGGATAGGTGACTATGAAAAATTTTGATGAATTGATCGGAAGCTATAAAGATGAATTTCTGAAAGATCTTGATGAGCTTCTCAAAATACACTCCGTTTCCGCTCAGGGGCATGAGCTGCCCGAAAAGGCGCTTGACTGGATGCTTGACAAGGCGGAACAGTTCGGACTGAAAACAAAAAAGATAGGGAATATTGCCGGTCATGCCGAATTTGGAGACGGCGAGCTTCTGGGAGGCGTTTTGACTCACCTTGACGTTGTTCCCGCAGAAAGAAAAGACTGGTCGTGTGAACCGTTTGAGCTTACAAGGAAAAACGGGAGACTCTACGGAAGAGGTCTTGCAGACGACAAAGGCCCTGCGCTTGCGGCTCTCTACTGTCTGAGGGCGTTAAAGGAATCCGGAGTTTCCGGAAACAGGATCAGGGTGATTTTCGGAACGTCGGAAGAAATCGGAATGCAGGATATGGTTACATATTTCGAGAATGAGAAGCTTCCCGACATGAGTTTTACTCCCGATTCCGAATACGGTATCTGCAAAGCGGAAAAGGGGATCCTTCACCTCGAAATTTCCGCGCCTGCGGCGAATAATACCACGCTGACTCAATTTGAAGCCGGGGCTGCCAATAATGTGGTTCCCGACACCGCCTATGCTCTTGTGGACTGTAACGAATATGAAGAACACCTTCTTCAAAGACTTGCGGACGGAAGAGAGGGAAACTATGAACTCAATTTTACTATTGACGGAATGAAAGTAACGTCGAGAGGAAGAGCGGCTCACGCGTGCGAACCCGAAAAGGGATTTAACGCTGCGGCAGCGCTTGTAGGGCTTTTATGCGCGGCATTCGGCTATGAAGCGGTCGGAGATCTCTGTGCGTTCATTGATTTCTGCATAGGAATGGAAACAAACGGACTTTCCATGGGGATAAAAATGAGGGATTCGGTTTCCGGAGCGCTGACTCTGACGCTGAGCCGCGTTTCGATCATTGAACACGAAGCGAAAGCCGTGATCGACGTGAGATATCCTGTTTCTTTCCTTGAAGAGGTAGTTCTCTATCAGATCAAAAAAGTGGCTGCGAGAGAAGGTCTTTACGTAAAGGTTCTTGACAGTGAAAAACCGCTTTTCCTTGATGAGAGCAAGGATATAGTTAAGGTTTTGAAAAACGCATATAAAAACGTGATGGGTGAAGAACCTGAAATGTTTACGACCGGAGGAGGAACGTATGCGAGAATGCTGGGAGGAAAAGGCGTTGCGTTCGGCCCTGTTTTCAAAGACGATGATTCAAGGATTCACAATTCCGATGAATCTCTTGATGAAGAAAAATTCTTCCGTCATTTCCGAATATGTCTTGAAGCGATGTACGGAATGATGACGTTTAAGAAAGAAAAAAATGAAAAGGAGTGAAGTTGATGAATGCAGAGAAATTTGTAAAAAAAGAAGCCAAAAGCGTCTTGTCGGATAACTGGGGAATAGCTATTTTTTCTGTTTTGGTATTGCTTATTGTTCCGATAGTGAGTTTGGTCATTGTTGAGTTGTCCTTCGTTTTTCTCGGCGACGCGGAAACTGTTGAAGAGGGTCTGACTAATTCTCCGGTGGATGGGGCATTGTTTTTGTTCTTTAATGTAGCTGCGATAATTGCATTTGTTCTTTTATCGCCGCTTTATAACGGATTTGTCAGAGTTTTTTCTTCCATAGCCGACAAGAAAACTCCCGATCCTTTTGATCTGTTCTATTTTCTTGAAACCAAGGAACGCTACAAGGAAACTATCGGTTTCATGACAGTTATAATATTGAAGGTTCTTGCGATAATCTGTGCCTGTGAAGCAATTCCTGTTGCACTTCTGATAATGGCTGAGGATGACAATGACGCGATGTTGATTTCCGGTGCAATTCTGGCTTTTGTGGGAGCGGTGGCTGCTTTTCTGATAATGCACCGCTTCAATTTCAAGATCGTGCTTTATTCCTATCTTGACTGTTCGTCCTCGGTTGCAAATATTGTAGGCGGCAGGATAGCTAAGAAAAATACGTTAAGTCTTATCAAGCTTGCGGTTACTTTTGTTCCGGGTCTTTTGATAACGTTTTTTGTTGTTCCGTTTATTTATTATTATCCTTATATTACCTGCTCTTATATGGTATCTACAAAATACCTTATAGATAATTATAAAGAGACGAACGGCGGCTGGGAAACGGTCGGCGCAAGCGTAAATCCGATTCAGCCTCCGTCTTATTCCGGAAACACGGTTTCCGATCATGCAGTAAGTCAAAGCACGCAAACCGACGCGGCCGGGGAAAATAATGTTTTTTCGGAAAGACATGATCCCGAAGAAAACAATACTGAAGAAAATAATTCTTCCGTTACGCAAACGATCGATTCGATAAGCGATTATTACGCGAACCGAAAAACATTCACTTTCAACGAAGACGCAAAAAACTCGGTCCTGCTTTCTTACGGAGATGATGTTTCCTCGATCAATCCGACAGAATCCGATCCGCAGAGCGTGGATCCTTCCGAAACGGGGAGTGAATTTTGATTTATGACAGTTTCACTTTGCGTTATAGCTTACAACGAGGAATCTCTGATCCGCGGACTTCTTGATGATATTTCAAAGCAGACCTATCCCCATGAGCTTACCGAGCTTGTTTTCGTCAACAACGGTTCAACCGATACAACCCCCGAACTTTTTTCCTCTTTTGCGAATCTCAATTCGGATTTTTTGAGAATATGTATCCGCAGTCAGGAAAGGTCAAATCAGGCTCACGGCTGGAACACGGCGTTAAGCAATGCTATGGGGGATATAATTATCCGTATCGACGCCCATGCGAGAATACCTCACAATTATGTCGAAGAGTGCGTCAAAGAAATTGAAAACGGAGAGAATATTGTAGGCGGAGGAAGACCGTGCATCACTCAGCACAAATCCGATTGGGGCAGCACACTGCTTGCGGCGGAGGAATGTCTTTTCGGAAGCTCCATTATGGGATATCGCAGAAAACACGAAAAAAAGGAATATCTTTCTTCACTTTTTCATGCTGCATACAGGCGCGAGGTTTTCTCAAAGGTGGGCGGTTTCAATGAATATCTCGGACGAACCGAGGACAATGAACTGCACTACCGAATGAGAAAGGCAGGCTTTAAGTTTGCGTGCTGCCCGAATATCAGTTCAAATCAGTATATCAGAGATTCGTTTCGAGGAATGATAAAGCAGAAGTTCTCAAACGGATTCTGGATCGGTCTGACATTTTTTGTGTCGCCTCACTGTCTTTCCGTTCTTCACTTTGCACCTTTCTGCCTTGTTGTGGGTCTGATCTTTTCTTTGATAATGGCGGTGAAAGGAACGGCATGGATCTTGTGGCTGCTGCTTTCGGCATATCTGATTTTTGATATTGCGATAAGTATCAGTGCGCTGGGATATAACGGATTTAACAAGACAAAACTTTGTTTGTTCGTCATGTTTCCGATACTTCATCTTTCTTACGGGATCGGAACTCTGCTCGGAATCCTTGACGCTGTTCCGTGGAGGATCAAACACCCGATAAAAAAAGCTAAGGCGGCTATCCGTCGGGTCAAGCACGACATAAGAAATAATACTATTGAATAAAAATACAGAAAAGCACCTCTTGTTTGGGTGCTTTTCTGTTAGGAGAAATATGTTATGAATTTTGAAAATATAAACGAAAATAATTACAATGAAATTGTTAACTATCTGAAAGCCTTGGGTGAGGA
>CACYDE010000364.1 GCA_902773045.1 uncultured Ruminococcus sp.
AGTCAAGCCGCAAGGCGCAGGCTGATTGGATTGTGCTGCAAATGCCCTTGGGGTATCGTTAGACGGGCGTTCGCGGTGTTGCCTTAACTGTCATATTTCACAATTTTCAAATTTTCTCATTTATAGATAAAAATATAATAATTCAATTGGATTCTTGATTACCTAAATCATGATAACATATTTTACAGCCCATTTTCAACATATTTTTGTATTGTCCGAATTTTTTGCCAAAATATAAATAAAAAACGGTATCTACCGAAAAAATTCGATAGATACCGTGAATGAGCTATACATTGTTAAGCACGCCTGTCCGATATACCTTGAAAAAGCGGGAATATTAAAAGATCAACCCTTAACACCGCCGGCTGTAACGCCTTCAACGTAGTATTTCTGCATCTTAAGGAAGAGAATCGTGATCGGAACTGCAACGATAACAGAACCCGAAAGGAACTTTTTAAAGTGCTCAGGTTTATATTCTTTATCGGTCATTTTATAAAGACCAAGTGCAACCGTATAATTATCCTTCTTATCACCCATGATGATCTTTACAAGGATAAAGTCACACCACGGACCGATAAACGACGTAAGAACCGTATAAACAATGATCGGCTTTGACATCGGAAGAATGATCTTCCAGAAGATCTGATTGCGCGTTGCGCCGTCGATCGTCGCTGCTTCGTCAAGCGCTCTCGGGATCGTGTCAAAGAAGCCCTTTGAAATTGCGAATCCGAGACCTGCGCCCGAGCTGTAGCAAATTACAAGAGCGGGAAGAGTCTGAGTAAGATTCATCGCTTTCAAGAGATAGTAGAGAGCGATCATCGTCATGAAGCCCGGGAACATTCCGAGAACCATACCGATATTGATGAAGGTTTTACGCGCTTTAAATCTCAGACGAGAGAAAGCATAAGAAACCATCAATACGGACAATGTTGAGATTATACATGAGAAAACAGCAACAACGAATGTGTTGAGGAACCATCTCGGGTAGTCAAAGACCTCTGTTTCTGTGAAAAGCGCCTTATAGTTAGCCAAAGTGAATTCGTGAGGAAAAATATAAGGAACCGTAACGCCGCCCTCCGCTCTGAACGAATGAAGAACAAGCCAAATGAGGGGACTCACCCAAATAAATCCGAGAACTCCCAAAATAACGTAAATTACGATATCCGAGATCATTCTGCTTAATTTGTAGCTTTTTATCATGAGAATTCCTCCTCATTTCTTGAAGACTTAGACAGGTTGAATGTGATGAGCGACAATGTTGCGCAGACAATAAATACAAGGATACCAACAGCGGCAGCAGTATTGTAGTCATTACTGTCCATCGTCAGCTTAAACAACCATGTAACGAGAAGATCCGTTTCACCCGCCTGATAGAGGTTCGGATTGTTCTGCGGTCCGCCGTTCGTAAGAAGATAGATAACGTTAAAGTTATTGATATTTCCTACGAAGCTCTGGATCAGATAAGGAGTTGTAACGAAGAGCATATACGGAAGTGTGATCTGGAAGAACTGAACTACCGGCGTAGCACCGTCAATTCTCGCACTTTCGTAAAGGTCTTCGGGGATATTCATAAGAATACCTGTTGTCTGAAGGATCGTGTAGGGAACGCCGACCCACATGTTGATTACAATAACGGTGATACGAGCCGTGATCGCTTTACCGTCAAAGAAATGCACTGCAGGGATATGAAGATATCCGAGGATAGTGTTTGCAACGCCCTGATAATCAAGGATTTGTCTCATAAGGAGAAGCGATACGAACTGAGGAACAGCGATCGTAATTACAAAAAGCGTTCTCCAGAGAACCTTAAGCTTGATGCTCTTCTTGTTTATCATAAGAGCAAGAACCATTCCGAGAATATAGTTTGTGAATGTTGCAAAGATCGCCCAAACGATCGTCCACTTCGTCAAATGAATGAATGTGAATCCTTTGCTTGCGCCTTCGGAAACCTTGAACACGCCTCTGAACGTTTCAAGACCTACCCATTCGAAAAGCTTTCCCGGAGGGGTATGCTGTCCGTCATAGCTTGTGAAAGCAATGAGGATCATGAACGCAAGAGGAAGGATCGTGAAAACGGAAATAAGAAGAACAGGAAGCGAAAGCATCGTAACGTGATACTTTCCGTCAAGGAATTCTGCAAGCTCTTCCTTGAGTGTCGGGTTTTTCTTTCCTGCTTTCACTCTAGTCTCGGCTTCGTAGGAAGCCTTTGTGTTTGCAATATAAATCGCGAAAAATACTACGGTAATAAATATTGTCAGGGTACCGTAAAGCAAAATAAGCATGGAGTTATCGCCCGGTATATTTCTCATAAGACCGGTAACGGGATCTTCCTCCTGATGCGTTTCCACAGTACCGAGTGTTCCGAACATGGAAAGATAAACCATGCCGAAATTCGCCATATAAACTATGTAGAGGATCTCGGCTGCCAGGAACGCAAGTCCCTTGCCTACCTGACCTCTCGTGAAATTACCGAAGCCCATAACGATGTATGAAAGCTTCGTAGCCATATCGCCGGCGGTGAATCTTGAACCATAGCCTTTGACTCCGGCCACAACAGAGCTTACAAGATTTTTAAAGAATTTACCGATAGCGCCGAAAAATGCTTTCAGTCTGCCCGGAAGAAGTGAAAAAAACTCTTTGATCTTATACGCTGCTTTTTGTGTGGGAGAAAGTGCTTTATATTCAATAAATGTCATTAACTCACTCTCCTAAAAAGTTACGTAAATACTCGGGCAATCCGAGAACGGATCGCCCGAATATTATTCTGTTTTTAATATCGCAGCAAGACGGGAAATTACTCGTCTCTTACGTTAGCGATCGTCTGGTTGAAAAGTGTCTTAGCGGACTCTTCGGTCATCGGATCGTTGAAATCGATGATCTTGTTTCCGAACTGCGCGAGCGGAGTCCAGAATGTGTCTGCAACGTTGACCTGAGCCACGGAGTTTTCACTCTGAGCGAGGATAGCGGAAAGAGCCTGGTCGTTCTTAACGAGATCGCTTTCTGCAGCATTCTTGTTGGACGGACCCCAGTTGAGCTTCTCTGCTCTCTGGAGCTGGCACTCTTCGCTTGTGAGATACATAGCAAGAGCAGCAGATGCGTTCGGGTACTTAGAGCTGGAGTTTACGCCGAGGAGCTTATAACCGAACATATTGACGATCTGAGTATCTGTTCCGTCAACATTGATCGTCGGAAGAACAGCAAAGCCTGCCTTCTCGCCGAGAGCAGACTTAGCGCCTGCGAAGTTCCAGGAACCGTCGATACCTGCGCCAACTGTTCCGGACTTGAAGCCGTCAACGACCTTGGATGTGTCGCCGCTTACAAAGATATCCTTGTACTCTGTGAAGAGGTTGTGGAATGCGAGCATAGTCTTAACGGCTGTTGCCTCGTCATACTCGGTGAACTTCTGAGTTTCGCCGTCATCTTCGTAACCGTCGATCTTAGCGCCTGCTGTGAACAGGAACAGGCATGCATAGTAGCCGTTTCCTGCGTCCATAACGAACTGCTTATTCTGCTCTTTGCAGGCAGCAAGAGTTCCCTCGAGAGTCTTTGCAGCCTCATCGGAAACAACGTCCTTGTTGTAAACGAGGATATAGCTGTTGTCGCCTGTCTCGGGGTAACCGTAGAGGTCGCCGTCGATCGTAGCGGCAGAAACCGAACCTTCGCTGTTCTCTGCAATGATCTTTTCCTTGTTTGCGGTCGTAACCTTAAGAAGGTTGCCGGATCTCTGAAGCTTGTTGAGGTTGTCGCATGCAAAACCGAAAACGTCTGCAGCTGCGGAAGCGTCATTGAGAACCAAAGCTGCGGAATCGGCCTCGCCCTGAGGAACGACTTCGATGTTGACCTCAGCGTAACCCTTCATATCCTCAGCGAACTTGCTGCACTGCTCCTTGAGAACACCCTGAGCAGTGTCGGGTCCCCAAACCTTAAGATTGATAGGACCGTCTGCGCCCTCGTCACCGAAAGGATTCACTGCGCCGTTGTCGGTCACTGCCGTGGAAACCTCTCCGCCCGTTGTCGAGCCGCCTGTGGAAGCTGTTCCGGTGTCACCGCCGCTTGTTCCGCCGCAGCCTGCGAGTGATGTAACTGCCATCATAGCTGCGAGTGCAATAGCACAAAATCTTTTTGTTCTGTTCATTGACTTTTTCCTTCTTTCTGAAAATTGATAGATATATTGATTATCCGGGCACAAGCCCAGTGCTGTCGCTTTATAGACATACTACATAGCGGATCAAATAAATATGCCCATAAAATGCAACAATGTCACTGCATAAATAATAACATATACACAACTTTTTTTCAATATCTTTATATATTTTTATTGCTCTAAATATATTGTGGTCAAAAATTAGTGCAATTTGCACAGCAAATTTTGTAAAAAAAGTGCTTTTGCACAAAATCATTTCCATTTTTTTGACATATCACACAAATGTCTTTTGTGCAAAATCACAAAATCTTTTTGTCAAAAACTTACCGGTCGCTAAAAAATTAAAGACTCATTTTCAAAAATTTCATAATTTTTTTTATTTTTTCATTTCTTTTGTTAATATTAACAAACATTTGTAACTTTTTAATTCACGCGCTTTTCATTGATTGACAATCGGGAAATATTGTAGTATTTTTATATATGATAATTGTAAATTGTCCGCAATTTACAGTTCAAAGTGTTTTCTATTCTTAATCCGAAATTGCAATCATATTACTATTATAATGTTTAAAACAATATTTTCAGAAGGGGAAAAATCTATGAAATTATCCGAGCTGCTAAATAATATTGAATGTTCGATCCTTTGCGGAAGCGGCGACATCGAAATAAACAACCTCGTCTATGATTCCAGGAAAGTCGAAAAGGGCGATGTTTTCGTTTGTCTGAAGGGTTATAACGTTGACGCCCACAAATTCGCCCGATCAGCCGCCGAAAAGGGAGCTTCGGCGATCGTTCTCAGCGACGAGATTGACCTTCATGATGTCACGGTCATCAAAGTTGACGACACAAGAGAAGCCCTGGCTCAGCTTTCCGCAAACTTTTTCGGTCATCCGGCGAAGGAACTCATTTCCATCGCTCTGACGGGAACAAAAGGAAAGACAACAACTGCATGCATGATCCGTTCGATCCTTGAAGCTGCCGGGATCAAAACCGGGATCATCGGAACTCTCGGGATCGTCATCGGAAACGACGTCTTCAAGACCAACAACACAACTCCCGAATCCTTTGAGATCCAGCAGGCTCTTCGCAAAATGGTCGGCGAGGGCTGCAAAGCATTCGTCATTGAGGCTTCCTCTCTCGGTCTGAAATGGCACAGAACGGACGCAATAGAATTCGACTTCGGAGTTTTCACCAATTTCTCCAACGATCATATCGGCGACAGCGAACACGCAACCATGGAAGAATATCTCAACTGCAAAAAGCTTCTGTTCAAGCAGTGCAAACTCGGTCTTCTCAACCGAGACAGCGATGTCTTTGAAAGCGTTGCGGCCGACGCGAAATGCAGGATCGAAACATTCGGATTCGACGAAGGATGCGACGTTTATGCTTCCAACGGCGAACTGACGAGAAGACCCGGATTCCTCGGAGTCAGTTTCGATCTGGGCGGATATGACAGCTATAAAGTCCACGTAAATATCCCGGGAAGATTCAATATCTACAACGCTCTCGCCGCTATATCGGTCTGCCGTCACTGCGGCGCGGACAGAGAAGCGATCCTCAAAGGACTTGAAACAGTCAAAGTCAAAGGAAGAGTCGAGCCTGTTCACATCAGCGAGGACTTTACGCTTCTCATCGACTACGCTCACAACGCGCTCAGCATGGAAAACGTTCTTACAACGCTGAGAAAATACGATCCGAACAGACTTATCACAATGTTCGGCGCAGGCGGCAACCGGCCTAAGATCAGACGCTACGAGATGGGAGAGATATCCGGAAAATACAGCGACCTGTCGGTTGTGACCGAAGATAATTCGCGCTTTGAGGACGTCATGGATATCATAGCCGACATCGAGGTCGGACTCGCGAAAACCGACGGAAAATACGTTGTTATCCCTAACAGAAAAGACGCTATCCGCTACTGCATTCAAAATGCGGAAAAGGGAGATATAATCGTTCTCGCCGGAAAAGGTCACGAAGACTATCAGGAGATCAAGGGCGTGAAATATCACATGGACGAAAGGGAGCTTATCGCCGAGATCCTTGAAGAACGGCAGCAATAAGGAACTGTGAAGAAATAAATTTTCAATTTATGCTTAGGATAATTTGTTCTGAACAAGGCAAATTTTTGCAGGAATACTAAC
>CACYDE010000365.1 GCA_902773045.1 uncultured Ruminococcus sp.
TCCAGATAGATATCCCGTTTGATCTCCATATCGCCCTCCTGCTTCCGGAATAAATGTGTTTACACCTTTTTTCGTAATTACTATATAGGATACCCACGCGAAAGTCAAGTATTCTGCATGAGCTCATGTGTCCAGTATAGATGCATCTAAAGAAAAGGCGCAGCTCACCGACCGGTAGAAATCAGCGGGCTGCGCCATGTTCATTCTAATCCATCAGTCGATGCTCCGGCGTGCCTTGTACATATTTCTTAGAATCACCTTCCAGCGCCGATTTGCCGCAGCCTCGCCCGGCTGCTTTTTTCTTATTTGCTTTTATAGAATCACAATTGTTTTTATCCACTCAATCAAGTTCTTAATCTCATTTACAACAGCGCCATTGTTAATACTGGCCAATGCAACGAACAAAGATAGAATGGTTACGATCATCATAATCCACTGCAGTTTTATGTTTGATTCACTGCTTCTGTATTCAGCTGCATCATTCAACAACTTTAGTATATTATCAATTTGCGTTTTTGTTTCTTTGATTCCTTTAGATATACCTTCAAGACTTCTTGACGACACAGAACCTTTTTTATAAAACTGATGTCTAAAGGCTTTAGCATCATCGTAATCTATAGATTTACCTGAAAATTCTGAAATAAAGCGATAACAATAATATAGCTTTCGTTCAACCGCAACTCTGACTTTTAGAATTGACGATGTTTGGGCTTTTCTGATTACCTTGCTGATTTTTTTATTGCAGATCGCAATATCTCGTTTTGCAACATATTCCAAAGTATAAGCAGTTAAGTAAGTTCCATATATATTCGAGATATGATGGTGGACTATCCCAGGCAAATGATCGTCTTTTGAGTAAATTCCACCGCAGAAAGCAGCTAAACGAATCCCCTCATTTTTACCATGCTTATAGTCCCAGCATACACAGGCATTATACGTTGGTGCATAGTCGGCACCCCAGTCAAACGATATGCTGTCCCAGAATTCTAAATTACGGTGCTCTTTACTCGGGCGTATATTTGTTGAATATGTTTCAAATGTCGGCGTAAATATTCCGTCTTCCCAAAAACGGACGGAAAATGTTTTGCGGATTTCCTTCAATATTTGCCATTTAAGTTGCGAAATCATCGTATAGATTTTTTCTTGACGTACATTATTGCCAGTATGAAATGAACTGCCAAATTTTTTTACAGTATACCAGGGTGTGTTGAATTGCCTATAAACCGTCGTATGTCCAGAATACTTTTTCTTACACACTTCTGCGAACTTATCATTAAATTCTTTTGTAATATATACACGATACTGTACTAAAAGAAATGTGGCTGACAGGTTGCGAAGAGATATGGAAATATCAGAACAAGATTGTTGAAGCTTTTCGCTTTTGCGAAACCGAACTGATAAAATATGGGTAAAAGCTTGACCGTCATAATACTGACCGAAATTATCAAGTTTATCAATATCCTCACGAGAACGAACTGCTCCAAAAGGATTTATTTTATTTCGGCGAACACATTTCTTCAGTTCCTTAATAAACTTTGACAGGTCTTCTTTAGGAAGATAATCATACAAATCTATGTAGTCTAACTTTACAAATCCATCGACACTCTTTTTTTCTATATAATCAAAGCCTTGCGGCATATCAGCAGATTCTTTCATTAAAAATGGATCATCACGGTATCGATATTTCTCGTGTTCTGAAAGAGGGAATATTTTTGCCAACTGCAATCTCAATGTTTTGTACAGAGAATACGATAGTTCAGCCAGTTTATCCGAAAAAGACATTGTATATCTATCAAACACCTTGCCGTAAGATAATGTCATCTTGCACACTCCATTCACATGTGTATTGTGGTATAGTCGCTTTGGCCTTAGAATGTCAGTAAAAATGTTTAGCGGCAAGAAGAAGCCGATCTCCCTGCCGCCTTAAAATCGTCAGCTATCCAAAGGCTTATACTCCGTAACGGTTCTCAAATAGGTTTCGGGATCGCCGTTCAAGATAAGGTCTACATACTCCAAAGGAGCATTGTAGATCAGCCAGTCCAACTCCGACCGCTCATACATATTGTCGGCGAACTCATTCTCCACGGCAATGGTATCAATGGAAATCATGGAGCCGTCAGAGTATTTCAGTTCCACGCAGGCGGTGTCCATGTTATATTCACAGGAAATCAGTTTGCTCAAAGCTTGCACTCCTTTCTCGCATTTACGAAATCATCCCGAAATGCCGCAGCGCATCCAAGATTGCTTTTTCTTTATCCGGCGGGCATTGGGGAACATGAGCATCCTCAGACTTTGGCTTGTTGTAGCTGTCGCCGACCTCCAGCCCGCTTTTCCGCTTAATCTGTGAGATATAAAGGTTGGAAACATTCAGCCCGGTATGCTCCAACACATACTCCTTGATCTGCGGATAAGTGGCTTGTCCGCGCTTTTCTTGCAGCATTTCATCGACATCCACATCAACGTTGATATGTATCCCGTTTCTCCGCACTAAGAGACACACCGTCTCGGTGTGTGAGTCATTGTCCAAACTCAGCGACATATCCTCATCGATGATCGGAAGCTTGAAACGAATGGATTTAAGCCA
>CACYDE010000366.1 GCA_902773045.1 uncultured Ruminococcus sp.
ATTGATTTTTGCAGACACCTATGCAGAGCATCAGTTTGGATTAATTCCCGGTCAGGAAATTGCGATCAAAAGACGTATAAATAACCACGTTATCGAAACGTGGGAAGGAAAAGATATTGTTCCGACAACGGTTGAGGCAATCGTTTATCCGGTTTCATAACCTGAGAGAGTTTTTGACCCTTGTTTTTTAGAGATGCTGTGTGCGGATGGCACACAGCATTTGCCTTTTCCGGCACAGTTAGCGGATCGACACTGACGGTATGGTATGACAATGATGGGCAAGGCAATTCCGGAGTAAAATGAAAACGGAATACTAAAAATGGTAAATTCAAATAGCATAAGAAAATTAAGTATAGGGCAGGGAATAATAGAAAGAAAAACCGTAGTTAACGTTGCTGGATTTGAAAAACAATCAAAAATGACAACGTTAACATGCGGTTTTTAATTTATTATCATAGTGAAGATCTTATTAAGGTTATTACCGGAGTCAGAAAGTGCAGAGTCCAGCTTTATGGAAATGATTGCCGATGAGCTTAAAAAGGATGGAATACCATAATTTGGATCAAAGTTTTAGAGGGTGGTTTTCCGAGAACGGTTCGCATTGAATCTCTTGCGGATAAGAGAAGCTACACGGAAAGCGTCGTAGAAGAAATCTTTGAAAAAGATATTAGAAGGCGTGTTAAAATCAGGAACAAGGAATCTTTTGAAGCAGTTCGCGAGTATATTATTAATAATTTCGGCACTACAACAAGTATAAACAATCTCTGGAAGGATTTGAGAAAAACCGGCCGGATTGTCAGCAGACAAACCTTGACCAGATATATTAAGGCTTTGGTTGATGCCAAGATACTGTATGAGTGCGACAGGTTTGATTTGAAATCCAGAAAATCTCTTACAGGTGAAAAAATATTATATAGGTGATCTTAGCTTCTACTATGCGTTGAATACAGATAATAGAATTAACTACGGCCCGGTTCTTGAAAATATTGTTTTCTTTATGCAAGAAGTATGGGTAAAAGCTGCTAATTTGCCAGCTATGATTTATTATGGGGTTAATTTGGATGAGGCTATATTAATGGGCGTGAATAATGTCCCGAGAAGTGCGGCAAAAGAGAAAAATGACGGGCAGTGATTATAAAAAAATCTGAAATATTCTCAACGGTTAGTGATGCTGTAGAACTTTCTATAGTTCTGTGCCTTTCCACTGAAACGGTATTGGAGAGAAAAGATATGTAGTGGTCAAGCATTTTTGTAACATTTATGGTTCAAAAATTGCTGAATGGTTATCCGTTGTCTATCGGGTCTGTTTTGTTTATCCTGCAATCCGAGCTTCATACGGTGTTAGATATCCATTATAACTGTGTGGACGGACATGGTTATAACTAACATACGCAAATTCTTCTACTGCCTGATAGAGCGCTTCTTCTGTTTGAAATTCATATAGATTAATACACTCATTTTTCAATGTATTGAAGTATCGCTCCATCGGAGCGTTATCATAAGGATATCCGGCTTTACTCATGCTCTGCGTCACATTCACATCTTTACAAAAATCAGTGAATGCCTTCGAGGTGTACTGTGGCCCTTGATCCGAATGCAGAATCAATTCTCCGGTGATTGTCCCCTGTGAAACCAAAGCTTTCTGTAGTGTTCGGATTGCAAGATCACTGGTAATGTTCCGATCCGTAATGCTGGCAACTACACTCCGATCATGTAGATCCAGAATGCTGCAATTATATCTCACCTCATGATTCTTCAGGAACAGATAGGTGAAATCAGTACACCATTTTTGATTGATCTGGTCTGCTGTAAAATCCTGATGGATTTTGTTTTCGAATATTTTGTGCGGTTTGCCGCGCTTATAATCCGGTTTTTTAGGGCGGACAATAGAACATAGACCAAGTTGAACATTCATGTATTTATGTATAGTTGTTGGACTGTAGTGATATCCCCTGCGGGCCAGATAAACAGTCATGCTCCTATAACCAATGACACCGTTATGTTCATGATAAATTTCGTCAATCTGTGTCAGAACCTCGGCTTTTTGGGCATAATAA
>CACYDE010000367.1 GCA_902773045.1 uncultured Ruminococcus sp.
TCAAGGGAGTTTTGTGTACTATGACGGAAAATATGCAAGCAGATTTGGTGCTGAGCCGTTAGGCGTACTTTGTGCGGTGTTGCCTTAACCGACAAGAAATAACGTTCATAAAATTTTCTTATTTTTTTTCGAATTTACTATTCACAAATTTACTTTTTTGTTATATAATAGTAGTGGCAAAAGAGGTGGATCACTGGCAGTTTTTGATCACGTTTTTACTGCCGCAGGAAGTCGTCGCTTCTTTGCAGACTGTTTTCATAATCTTTACAAAACTTCAAATGCGTTCAGCGGGAGAAGTAGATCTGACCGGTTTCACCAGAGAAGGAACGCCGTATGGCTGGAAGCGCTCCGAAAATTATGTCAGAATGAAATGCACCCGTCAGCACAAGGGAGGAAATTTCCGGTTAAAGAGTATTCCCTTGCGTGTGGCTCACGTTAACGAGCTTCAAGGGCAGGATCTCAGGGTGTGATCCTGCCGAACTTGGGTGGAACCACGGCAGCGCCGTCCCTTTTCGGACGGTGCTGTTTTTTTAATCTTAATTTCAGAGAGGAACTGTTTTGATGAAAATTTACAACACCTTGACCAGACAGAAAGAAGAACTCAAACCTATCAAAGAAGGTGAATTTAAAATATACGCCTGCGGTCCGACCGTTTATAATTTCATACATATCGGAAATTCGCGTCCTATATGCGTATTCGATGTTCTCAGAAGATATCTCGAATACAAGGGGCTGAAGGTTACTTACGTCCAGAATTTCACGGACATCGACGACAAGATCATCAACCGCGCGAATGAAGAGGGAACGGACTATCTCACCGTTTCGGAAAAATACATCAAAGAATACAAAACCGACGCAAAAGGACTCAACGTCCGCGAAGCGACGTTCCACCCGAGAGCTACGGAGAATATGGACGAGATCATCGGCATTATCTCCACACTCATCGAAAAAGGTTACGCATACCGCGCGGAAAACGGAGACGTCTATTTCCGCACCGGCAAATTCTCCGAATACGGAAAACTGAGTCATCAGCCGCTCGACGACCTCAAAGCCGGCGCAAGGATATCTGTCGGTGAAATGAAGGAAGACCCGATGGATTTTGCAGTCTGGAAAGCAGCGAAGCCCGGAGAGCCGTTCTGGGGATCTCCGTGGAGTCAGGGAAGACCCGGCTGGCACATAGAGTGTTCCGCTATGGCGCGCCGCTATCTCGGCGAAACAATAGATATGCACTGCGGAGGTCAGGATCTTGTCTTCCCCCATCACGAAAACGAGATCGCTCAGAGCGAATGCTGCAACGGCGTTCCCTTCGCGCATTACTGGATGCACAACGGCTATATAAATGTTGACAATCAGAAAATGTCAAAATCCAAAGGCAACTTTTTTACCACGCGCGATGTTGCCGCAAAGTACGGATATGAACCTATCAGATACCTCATGCTGTCCTCTCATTACAGAAGCCCGATAAACTACAGTATAGATATCATCGAACAGTGCAAAGCTTCTCTCGAAAGACTTTACAACTGCCGCGACAATATCCACTTCATGCTCCAAAATACCTCGGGCAAGCTTAAAGAAAACGAGGCTGCCGTCCTTGAAAAATACGAAGCTCACAAAAAGAGATTTATCGAGGTCATGGACGACGATCTCAACACCGCCGATGCGATATCCGTTCTGTTCGAGCTTGTCAGAGATATAAACACAGCGCTTTCAAACGAGCCCTCTCTGGAGCTCACGGAGAGATCAAACGATATTTTCAACGAACTTAAAGATATCCTCGGACTTGTTTACGCACAGGAAGACGATTCGATCGACGAAGAAGTCGAAAAACTCATCGCAGAAAGAACTCAGGCGAGAAAAAACAAAGACTGGGCGACTGCCGACAGGATCAGGGATCAGCTCAAAGAAATGAACATCGTTCTCGAGGATACCCCTCAGGGTATCAAATGGCACAGAGGGTAATATTGTCGCATGCATCACTAAACAAAAACGGAGCGGACTTGTTCTTCTCCGTTTTTTCTCATTTAAAATTGTCCCTTTGCGAGAAGATAGTTTTTGTGCGGAAAATCCTATGATCGGGGAACGAACCCGAGATCCGATCACCGAGAACAAACATCTTCTTCCCCACACGGATAAAACCTCAGGACAAATCTCTTCTTTGATATATTCTGTTTTTAATAAATATCGCAATATTGTCAGAGTCAACAGAAAATTTTTAAAATTTAACGAAATTTAATAAAATTTCTTTTGACATTCAGAGTAAAATGTGATATCATTGTAAACAGATGCGGTAATTTTACAAACATAGAAAGGGAGGCTATGGAAATGTTTAATATACCTATGAATACCAAAGGCGCTTTGAGTTCGGACGGACTCCTCGCATTGAACCAATCGGGTCAGTCGGGTCTTCCGTCAAACAATGTCGGCCAGGCCGTTCAGCAGCCGGCTCAGAATTTCAATCAGCCCGCTCAAAACAACTTTCAGCAGCCGGCTCAGAACTTCAATCAGCCCGCTCAAAACAACTTTCAGCAGCCGGCTCAGAACTTCAATCAGCCCGCTCAGAATTTCAATCAGCCGGTTCAGAACAGTCAGCCGGCAGCACCGAGACAGCGTCCGCAGGGCGGCGGCGTTCATCTCAAAAAAGGTCAGAAAATGTCTCTTTCTCAGCTTAACCCGAATCTCTCGGAAATTCAGGTCTGCCTCGGTTGGGATATTCTTAATCAGGCGTGTGACCTTGACGCTTCCGCATTTATGCTCGGCGCAAACGGAAAAGTTGTCGGAGACGACTGGTTTGTATTTTACGGTCAGCCCACAAGCCCCGACGGCGCAATAAGCCACTCGGGCGACAGCACCAACGGTGCGGGCGCAGGCGATGACGAGATCATCAGTATCAGTCTCAACAAGCTCAACCCCGGCGTTCAGAAGATCGCGTTCGTTGTCACGATCAACGAAGCTCTTGAAAAACATCTCAACTTCAGCATGGTTTCCAATGCTTACGTAAGAGTTGTCGACAAGTCAACGGGAAAAGAACTCGTTAAATTTCTCCTGACCGATTATTTCGCAACGGTAACTTCAATGGTTGTCGGCGAGCTGTACAACAAGGGCGGTCAATGGAGATTCAACCCCGTCGGAAACGGATTCGCAGAAGATCTTGCAGGTCTTTGTGCTGTTTACGGTGTTAACGTTGCAGATTAATTTTGTTAACTGCTTGTTATAAATAAGAGAAGGTTAAGGAAAAAATAATTAAAGGAGAAATAACTAATGCTTAAATTAGAAACTTTAAACGAGCTTACTCTTAAGGTTACCTGCCAGGGCGGCGGTGACATTCTTTACACAAAAGCCGGCGCATTCATCTGCGGTGAGTGCTACGGCGCAAAGAACTATCAGTTTGAAAAGGTTCTTCTCGGACCTCAGGGCAATCCCCTTCAGGCCGCTCTCGGTCAGCTCACACGCCGCTTCACAGGCGAGAATCTTCCCCTCATGAAGGTTACCAGCCGCGGCGACAACATTACATACTACGCTAACGAAGCTCAGCACGTTGTGGTTTATAACCTCAGACAGGGCGAGACTATCTCCGTTGAGTCGGAAAATATCCTTGCTTTCACATCGGACTGTACTTACAGCGTTCGTTTCCTCGCTCAGGGCGTCATCTCCCAGAAGGGTCTTGCAACATCGACCCTCACCGGACACGGTCCCAATGCTCAGGTCGCTGTTCTCGTTGACGGAAACCCGATCGTTCTCAGCAACGTTCAGAACGGCGCGACTCTTGAAGTTGACCCCGACGCTGTTGTTTGCTGGATCGGCGCAGATCCCGGATTCAAGATGGATCTTTCGTGGAAAAACCTCATTGGTCAGGCTTCCGGTGAATCGTATATGTTCGAGTGGGCAGGAAACAAACCCGCAACGGTCATCATTCAGCCGCTTGAGAGAGAATCAGGCGTTAACATCGGAATGGACGGCGGTTCTTCGGGTCAGAGAGCTTCAAGACAGCAGAACCAGACTCTCGGCGGAGCAGCTCAGAGCGTTCAGGGAACACTCGGTCAGCTCGGAAATATGCTCGGCGGCATGGGCGGCGCAGGCGGCGCAGGCGGTGCAGGCGGAACAGGCGGCTTAGGCGGTCTCGGCGGCATCGGCGGTATGTTCGGTCTTTAATTCATGTTGATTATATTCGATAAAA
>CACYDE010000368.1 GCA_902773045.1 uncultured Ruminococcus sp.
AGGCGGAGGACGAAGGCATACTGGCGTATGTCGAGGACGACAACGCAGCTATGCGCTTACCGGGGCGTCGAACTTGTCTGGATATTTATTTGGTTTGCTATAATTATATCTTTTTTGGTGTTTATTGTCAATATATAAATCCGAAAAACTCATCACAAAATCATCAGATTATTTTGTAAATATATACAATTTTATAAATAGTTCTTTATCGTTTCCGAACAAAAAGGATCACAGAACCTTATGATCCTGTGATCTTGAAATCTGGTATAAACTTATGTATCTCTTACTCGATCTCTCTTTTTTTCTTGGTGAAGAAAACAACCCCTGCAGCCCCCAGCAATACAACTGCCAAAGACGTTATTGCGATCGTTCCGGCTGTCTGAACGGTTGAAGCATTACTCGATTTCGCCTTATCGGAAGAGGTTGATTTTTCCGAAGAAGGTGAATTTTTGGTTTCATTTTCATCGGAATCTGCCTCAGATGAAATGGTTTCCGTTCCAACACTTGCAGATGAATCACTTGAAACGGTCACGGACGGACCTGTTGGCGTAGATTTATCGGCGGAATCGCTGTCATCGGTCGACTTTTCGGAATCACTTGACTTTTTCTTGTCCGAATCCGAATTCTTTTCACTGTCAGCAACTGCAGTTGAATCTGTTTTCTCGTCGTTTGACGCTTCCGAATCCGAAGTTTTGTCATCTTTTTCCGAACCAACATCAGAACCGGAATCAACGCTCTTATCACTTTGTGTATCGGTTGAAGCCGCTTCGATCACGGAATCAGTTTCGGGTTCGGAAACCACTGTTTCGGACTCGGTCGTCTCATCAACACGTTCACCTGTAGGGATAACAACCGTTCTTGCAGTTACAAGTGAGTTGAAGTTTTCAACAACAGGCTGCAAATCATGATTAAAACATTCAACGCAATTGTAGGAAAGTCCGAGATCAGACATATTACAGGATTTTATCGCATTAAAAGTTATCGTCACTACGTCCTCGCCGTTGAACGCACGACCGCCGTAATAGGTGAAATTCCACTTCATGGCGCCAACCGCATAATTTATATTGACTATTCCGGTCACTTCGGTCATATATCCGTCCACCGGAGTCAAACACTCGGCATTATACCACGAATCAACCGCAACGCCCGCAACATTATCAGCCGCACCGATCGAGAAAATATATTGAACAGTATCGCCCTCCCGAACATCATAAGTCTCGGCGGACGAAGGCATACAACAAACAGCAGATATCATTATCAGCGAAAGCATGACGCCAAAAATTTTCTTAAACATAAAGCAATACCTCCGTAGAATTCATACAGATCAACTTCTATTATGATTATATCATATAACCACTGCAAATACAAGTAAAAAATAAAGAGAATCACCGATCCAATCGGCATAGAAAAGCTGAAACAAAAACCCCTCAGCCAACTTCCTTGATCGGTGATCCTTTATTAATCAATAATTATTTTCTGTAAATAAGATTCTCTCTCTTAGGTCCGTTTGAAACCATCGTGATCGGGAAACCTATCTGCTGCTCCGCAAATTCCACATAGTCCTTACACTCCTGAGGGAGCTTGTCATATTCTGTTATTCCTGAAATATCGCATTTCCAGCCTTTCATGACCTTAAGAACCGGCTTACAGCGCTTGAGCTGAGTTGTGGTCGGGAAGTAATCGATCTGCTTTCCGTCAAGCTCATAAGCCACACAAACCGGGATCTCATCGAGATAACCGAGCGCGTCGAGAACCGTGAAAGCGACTTCTGTCGTTCCCTGAACCTGACAGCCGTAACGCGTTGCAACAAGATCAAGCCAGCCCATACGTCTCGGTCTGCCAGTGGTCGCGCCGTACTCACCGCCGTCACCGCCATGATTTCTCATCAGATCAGCCTCTTCGCCGAAGATCTCGCTGACAAACTCGCCTGCGCCTACTGCGCTTGAATATGCCTTAACAACCGTAACAATATCATTGATCTCGTATGGCGGAATTCCTGCGCCTACTGCGCCGTAGCCGGCTATAGTATTCGAGGAAGTGACCATCGGATAAATACCGAAATCGGTGTCTTTAAGCGAACCGAGCTGACCTTCGAGAAGGATCGTCTTCCCCTCTTTAAGCGCTTCGTGAACAAATTTAAAAGCGTCTCCAACGTAAGGCGCGATCGCCTTCTTATAGTCCATCAGCTTGTTGAAGATCTCATCGACAGAGATAGGTTCTTTATGATAGAGATGCTGTAATGTTGCGTTCTTGACTTCGAGGATCCCCGCAATTTTCTCTTTCAAGCCGTCTTCGTCATCAAAAAGTTCATTCACCTGAAATCCGATCTTTGCAAACTTATCGGAATAGAAAGGAGCGATACCCGATTTAGTCGATCCGAAACTTCTGGAGCTTAGACGTTCCTCTTCATAGCAGTCAAATGCAACGTGATAAGGCATTACGATCTGCGCTCTGTCAGAGATCATCACCTTCGGATCAACTCCGTTTTCCCTTAAGTGAGCCATTTCTTTGACAAAATTATCTACGCTGAAAGCAACGCCGTTGCCGATAATATTCGTTGTATGATCATAAAAAACACCTGACGGAAGCTGATGAAGAGCAAACTTTCCGTAGTTATTGATTATGGTGTGACCTGCGTTGCTGCCGCCCTGAAACCTAATTACAATATCGGACTTCTGAGCAAGACAGTCTGTGATTTTTCCTTTTCCCTCGTCTCCCCAGTTTGCGCCGACAATAGCTTTAACCATTGTTAATCATCCTTTTTTAATTATTACTGCCGTCAGATAAAACGGCTAAAAATCAATACACCTTATTATAACAATAATTGGAGATTCTTTCAAGTGATATTATAAATTTTTTTAAATTTTAAGTGAAAAGTTCCCCTCGGAAGTCATCCGGGGGGAACCGTTTCAGCTAAGTTACTAAACTCAGTCGGTAAATTTTAAAATTATTCCTCTACGTTCTTTCTTGTGTAAAGAACTACTGCTGCTGCAGCCATAAGGATAACAACGAGAGAAACAACAGCGAATGTACCTGCTGTCTGAACAGCATTACCGTTGCTGCCTGTACCCTTTGAAGAATCTGTTCCCTTGGAAGCAGAATCCTTTGTCTCCTTAGAATCGGAAGAATCCGAAGAATCGGAAGAATCGGAAGAATCCGAAGAATCAGAGGAATCCGAAGAATCCGAAGATGATGTATCTACGATAGTTGCGGAATCGGAATCAGAATCAGAACCGACAGCAGAATCGGTAGCAGAATCGGAATCGGAAGCCTTGTCGGAATCTGAAGCGGAATCAGACTCGGAATCGGAATCGGATGCAGAATCGGAGTCGGACTCGGAATCGGAATCAGATTCGGAATCGGAATCACTGGCAACAGGAGTTTCACCATGCGGGCAGATAACGTTAACATCAAGAGATGACCATTTATCCTCTACATCAATACCC
The DNA here is from genome assembly GCA_902773045.1 of uncultured Ruminococcus sp. Classification (GTDB taxonomy): domain Bacteria; phylum Bacillota; class Clostridia; order Oscillospirales; family Acutalibacteraceae; genus RUG592. Next base: position 3,447 of record CACYDE010000368.1, read on the forward strand.
TTAGCGATAACCTTTGTGTTGTTGCCGTCAACGATGTGAGACAATGTTGTTGTTACATGTGTGATGTCAAGCTCGTTTGTATCCTGCAAAGCCTTGAATGTGATCTGGATCACAGATTTAGCGTCACTTGCATAATCAGGAGAACCGTTGTTGGGGTCGAACATAGCACCAACCTTAACAACACCTGCTGTTCCTGCATTAGCCATGATGTAACCCGAACCGTTGTTGGAAACGTACTCAAGAACGGAAGGATCGTAGTTAACTGTTGCGTTCATAGCCGAAACTGCGTCAATGCCTCCGAGCATAACGTCAACCGTTACTGTGTCATCCTTGTGAACTGCTTTGGAATATGTTTTGAAAGCGTCGCTGTTCTTGTAGTAGTTATCAGCGGAAGGATCGATCGAGAACCACTCACCGCTTGTTGTCATAGCGCCTGAAAACTCGTTCGGAGTTCTGTGAGCGTCATCATCATAAAGAACATAGATCATACCGTAGAAATTATCAAGACCATCGGGGTAGAGTGCGTTTTGACCAGGCTCATAACCTTCAAGCAAGATATTTTCGGTCTGATGAGCGTTTTTAGCAAGCTCTGCGTCATCGCCTGCGTCAACGAAAGCGTTGAAGATGATCGTTCCGGTAGTATCCATATCACCGATCTCGATCTTGAATACATTCTCTCCAACCTCGGGAGCGGGAGTAGCTTCCTGACCCGGCCACGGAGCGTTCTGCTCAGGCTGCCAGTAGTAATAACCTACTGAGTTGTTTGTTGCGAGATAGCTGTCCGGAGCTAAGAAGTAGTATGTTACTGTCTCGGCAGCAGATGCTGTTACAGCACCAAAGCCAACGCAAAGAACAGCTACCAACATAGCTACGGAAAGCAAAATACTAATGACTTTCTTGGACATTTGATTTTCCTCCTTAAAATTTTTGTCAATATCCCGAAGAATAGTTTCTCAGCGAATATATTATACTACAATCAGAAATAAAATTCAATAGATTTTAAAACATATTGCCGGAAATCCCTCAGAAAAAAATTTCCCCTCTATCAACGATTCCCCTTAGAAAACCTAAGGGGAATCGTTTCAGCTAAGTTACTAAACTCAGTTAGTTAATATCAATTATTCTTCAGTCTTCTTTCTTGTGTAAAGAACTACTGCTGCTGCAGCCATGAGGATTACAACGAGAGAAACAACTGCGAATGTACCTGCTGTTGCTACTGTGCTGCCGTTGTTGCCTGTGCTGCTGCTCTTGGAAGTATCTGTACCCTTCTTAGAAGCAGAATCCTTTGTCTCCTTTGCGTCAGAAGAAGAATCCTTTGCAGAATCGGATGTTGAATCAACTACAGAAGATGTATCAACTGTTGAATCAACTACAGAAGATGTATCTGTTGCAGATGTATCTGTTGCAGAAGATGTATCTGTTGCAGAAGATGTATCTGTTGCAGAAGATGTATCTGTCTGAACATCAGTCTCTGTGATAGCCGGCTCCTCGGAATCGGAATCAGAAGCTACAACTGCTGTGTGCGGGCACTCAACTGTTACATCGATAGATGTCCAAACGTCCTCAACCTCGATGCCCTTAGCGATAACCTTTGTGTTTACGCCGTCAACGATGTGAGAAAGTGTTGTTGTCTTGAAAGCAATACCGAGATCATCTGTGTCCTTTGTTACATCAAATGTGAGCTTGATAACGGAAGCTGCAGCACCTGCGTAATCGGAAGAACCGTTTGTAGGATCAAACATTGCGCCAACCTTGATCGTGTCGTCAGCTGTCTTGTTAGCCATGATCATGCCTGAACCGTTGTTGCCTGTGTAAGCGAGAACAGCAGGATCAAAAGTAACGTTTGTGTTGAAAGCAGAAACTGCATCGATGCCGCCGAGCTTAACGTCAACTGTAACCTTGTCACCCTCGTGATACTTAGAACCGGTTGCTACAGGCTCATCATCTGTATCATCATTGCCGCCAGCCTGTACGAAGTCATATGTCTTATATGCATCGCTGTTTGCATAGTAGTTGCTTGCAGCAGGATCGATTGAGAACCACTCGCCGCTTGTTGTCATAGCGCCTGAAAGCTCGTTCGGAGTTCTGTGAGCATCATCATCATAAAGAACATAGATCATGCCGTAAAAATCCTCAAGGCCATCGGGATAAAGCGCATTCTGACCAGCCTCATAACCTTCGAGAAGGATATTTACTGTCTGATGAGCGTTCTTAGCGAGTTCGGGATCAGCAGGTGTGCCGGCATCAACGAAAGCGTTGAAGATAACTGTTCCTGTTGTATCCATATCACCGATCTCGATCTTGTAAACGTTTTTACCTACTTCAGGAGCGGGAGTAGCTTCCTGACCCGGCCACGGAGCGTTCTCCGACGGCTGCCAGTAGTAGTAACCTACTGAGTTGTTTGTTGCGAGATAGCTGTCCGGAGCGCAGAAGTAGTATGTTACTGTCTCGTCAGCAGATGCTGTTACAGCACCGAAACCAACACAGAGAACAGCTACCAACATAGCTACGGAAAGCAAAATACTAATGACTTTCTTGGACATTTGATTTTCCTCCTTAAAAATATAATTTTGTCAATATCCCGAAGAATAGTTCCTCAGCGTGTTTATTATACTACATCTAAAAATAAATTTCAATAGTTTTTTTAAAAAAAGTTACTAAATTGTAAAAAAACTTTATTTTCATTTTTTGTTTGTTCATATTTTACAAAAAATCAATATAAAATTCACCAAAAAGAAAATCCAAAAATATTTTTACTGCTCTTTTTTAACCTTCAGCAGTATGAATCCGATCAAAGCGACCAGAAGAAAAAATGCAACTGCGCTTATTGAAACTATTTTAAATGTACGATGTTCGTCGGTTTTCTTCTGTGAATCAAACTTTATCGGCGGAACTCCGTCGAACTCGGCTTCATCATAAGTCATAACTATTCCGTTTGAAGTAACGTCCGATGCAATATTTTCTTTTTCGCTTGTTTCCGATGAGTTCGCGGCAGCTTGTTCGCCCGAGACGTAAGACTCACTTTCACCGACTGCGGAATTCAACGGAGAAATAATAGATTCTGTCCGGGAAGCAGCTTCACTTTCCTGCGAAAAGCCTTCTCCCACAACGTAGACAGACTTTTTTATTTTTTCACTGTCTATCATTTTTGCATTGGAATCGTACGCGTCTTTGATATCAAACTCAAAAGCCGAAGCCGCATCGTCGATCTCCGTTTTCGCGATAAACGTTATCTCCATAATTTTAGTTTCTTTAAGAAAATTTTCCTCGCCGTTATAAAAAAGAGACGCCCATGCAAACTGTCCGCTCACGGTATCATTGACTACTGTTGTTCCCACTCCGCAGTCATCACTCGAAAGATAGTCGAGCTTCTCCGCGTCATAATTGATAAACGTTCTGAAAGAATAAAGCTCCGTTCCCCCGTCAATCGAAACCGAAACAATTATCGTGTCGCCTATTTTTGCCGATTCGGCATAAGCAGTCTGAGCCAACGGAATTACAAACACGGCCAGTACAAAAACCGAAAGAATTTTTTTCAGTATTCTGTTCATAGCATTAATATCCCTCGGGGTTCTTTGACTGCCAGTTCCAGAGATCCCTGCACATATCTTCGAGGGAAAGCTCCGCCGTCCAGCCAAGAAGCTTTTTAGCCTTTTCCGCATTGGCATAAAATTCCGGGATATCGCCCGCACGTCTCGGCTTGATCTCATACGGCACGGGTATATTATTTACTTTTGAGAATGTATTCACGACCTCCAAAACGCTGTGGCCTTTGCCCGAACCGAGATTGATCGCTTCCGTTCCCGTATGATCGTTAACATATTCGAGGGCGGCAACGTGTCCCTTTGCAAGATCGACAACATGAATATAATCGCGAACGCCCGTTCCGTCCGAAGTCGGGTAGTCATCTCCGAAAACTCCGAGTTTCGGAAGTTTTCCTGCCGCCACTTTAGCAACATACGGCATAAGGTTATTGGGAATTCCGCTCGGATCTTCTCCGATCTTTCCGCTCGGGTGAGCGCCTATCGGATTAAAGTAGCGAAGAAGAACGACCGAAAGTTTCTCGTTCGCCTTTGAAGCGTCTTTGAGGATCTGTTCGATCATAAGCTTTGTCCAGCCGTAAGGATTGGTGCAGCCCGTGATAGGCATAGTTTCAACGTAGGGAATGGGATTATCTTCACCATAAACGGTTGCGGATGAACTGAACACAAATTTGTTCACGTCAAACTTTTCCATAACCTCAAGCAAAGTCAGCGTCGCGTCAATATTGTTCCGATAATACATCAGCGGCTTGCTGCATGATTCGCCGACAGCCTTGTAACCCGCAAAATGAATCACTGCATCGATGTGCTGTTCACCGAAAAGCTTGGTCAGAGCTTCGGAATCCGCAACATCAATGGAATAAACGTCTACATCCTTTCCGGTGATCTCTCTTATTCTTTTAATAACTTCGGGCTTACTGTTTGAAAAATTATCCGCTATAACAACGTCATAGCCTTTTTCAATAAGCTCCACACATGTATGAGAGCCGATATAACCGGCTCCGCCTGTAAGTAAAACCTTCATTTTATCCTCCTGTGATAAATAATTTTCAGACGAAATCCATATCGGATCCCGTCTGCTTATGATATATTATATTTTTCCGACTTTTTTATTGCCGGCAATAATATACTGTTTATAATCCCGGTAAAAGTTCCCGTCAAAACCGCAGAAACGACAAGAAACGGAGCATAATAAAGAACGGCGCTCCCCATGATGGCAAACGACGCACACAGCTGTCCCGTATTATGACCGACCGCACCTATCACACCTATCCCCACGTAGCCGAACATATTTTTGTCATAACGCAGAAACAACCACATTGCGGCGGCACTGAGCATACTGCCGCAAAAACTCATTATTCCCGCAGCAGGACCTCTTGTCACCGCGGCAAAAAATGATTTGACCAAAACGGTGCATACAGCGCCTTTGATCCCCAGAATATCTATTGCGGTCATAACCGCGAGGTTGGCAAGTCCTAACTTCGCGCCGGGAACGGGAAGTTCCGGCAGCATACCCTCCAAAAAGGAAAGAACGACCGTCAGCGCCGAGAGCATAGATGCGATCGAAAATTCGCGGCTTTTGAAAAGAGATCTATTCTTCATTTTTCACCCCACGACAACATCCGCTTCAATATCCTGCCCTCTCAGTTCAATGGAAACATGTGCCGGAAGACAGACTATCGTCTGCCCCGGTTTTGTGATCTTTCCGGTGTTCACGCAGACCTTGTCCGGACAGTTTGATCCCGTCACGGAAACTCCGTCGCTTTCAAGACATAATATCAGATCAAGATCCTCGTCAATACATATCTCCTTTTTTTCGGAAACATATTTCAGCGTTTCCGTCAAAACCACCTGTGAATTTTTCTTCACCACGACCTCAAGATCACCGTCCGCAGTTTTCCCTTCAAAATAAACAAAACCAACGGTCAAAGCAATGAGAAACCCGATCAGCAAAAAATCAAAAACGGTAACTCGCTTTCTCGCATTATTATTCATTCGAATCTGCGCTTCCTTCGACGAGAGCTTTCGCCATGTTGGAAATTTCCTCATAATTATAAGCTTCCATGATCTCATCAACGGATTTTTCGCTGTAATCTCCGCATGCACCTCCGCAGTAATCTTTCAGCAATGAATAAGGAGAAACAAAATCTTCGCTCGTGGAGTTGTCAAGCTTCTTCTGCCAGTTGGCGCAGATACTTTTTTCATTCAGGATTTGACAGAGCGCCGCACCGACATAAACGCTGTCCGTATAATCAAAATAGTCATGTACGTCGCTGTTATATCTGCCTGTGCATAGATAATAATATGCGCTGTAAAACGTTATTGAATCTGATTTTTCTTTGTTGAAATACGTTATGTAATGCTTCGTTTCATCGCTGATCCGATAGAAAACATATTGAATTCTTCCGTCAACAAGCTCGACAGTTTCCCTGTAATTCGAAAATTCGGGATACTTGTCCGACTGATACTCTCTCACTATAACATACTCCGCGATAAGCTCATTTAACTCATCGATCGACGCCGCATTGAGCATTTCATCAATTATTCTGTACTGCAAACCGGTCAGAGAAATATTCTCCTCGGTGAGTTTATAATCCGCCTCTCCTTCGACAAATACAGGAGCGTCAGGAGTCTCCACTGCTGCTGCAAATGTATTTTTCACATAAGCCTCTTCCAGCGATCCGGAACCGTTATATTTAACTGTGCTCGTGTCATACTTCACGGAATAAAGCATTGTATCATTCAATTCGACCCAGTCTTCATTTTTTTCCGTAAACATAAACGGAAGCATAGTCGGTGAGAGATAAGAAAATCTGTAAACCGCAATATCCTTATATTGATTCGGCATCTCGATCCTCTGAGCAAACAGACTGTCTGAAACGTCTGAATTGATTACGTAGGAACTTCCTTTCAGCATGCCGTACTTTCTGCTGATAACGCAGCCGGTATCAGAAAGGTTATACTTTACGTCCCATATATCGTCGTTTCCCTTACGGCTGTCAAAAAGATCGTCTATCTCGCATATCTCGGCAATAGCTTCTTTATCAAGGCTGTCAAGCTCATCATAGGATCTGTTGATAAGCTTATTCGTGACAACGTCGATGCAGAGCAGTATAAACACAACCGCTGTAACAATAATAAGAACATTAAATATCTTCTTTATAATTTTCACGGTTCGCCCCCACTTTCATTAGATATTACTTCAAACACACATATATACTATATTACTCTATTCGCGTTTATTTTTCAACTGTTTTTTTATGAACAGCCATAATATACCTGCCTTAAACCAAATAAAGAGCAGCGATATCTCTACCGCTGCCCGAAAAATATAAAATCAACCTTACTTAATGACTCTGACTCTGATAACGCCGTCAATTTCCGAGATCTTACTCTCAACGCCGTCAACATTACCCGTCACGTCAAGAACAGTGTATCCGATGCTGCCTCTTGACTTGCTGTCGACATTCTCGATGTTCGCGCCGAGTTCGCTGAACTTCGCCGTGATCTGATTGATGATCGTGGGAACATTATCATGGATCACCGTGAAACGCGGAGCTGTCGGCTTTGAAAGCTCCATTCTCGGAAGGTTAACGCTGTTGATGATCGAACCTGTTTCGAGATAAGCCTTAACCTGATCTGCAGCCATAACCGCACAGTTCTCCTCGGATTCGGGAGTTGAAGCGCCGAGATGCGGAAGTGCGATAACACCCTTCTCGCCGAGAATATCATCTGTCGCAAAATCGGTGATGTAAGCGGCGATCTTTCCGGAGTTGATCCCTGCAAGGATATCCGTCGAATTAACAAGACCGTCTCTTGCATAATTGAGAATTCTTATGCCGTCCTTCATCTTGGCGATCGTTTCGGCATTGATCATAGCCTTGGTGTCGGGAGTAAGCGGAACATGGATAGTGATGTAATCGCATGCTGTATAGATATCGTCAAGGTTTGAAGTGGTCTGAACCTCGGAAGAAAGTCTTGCCGCAGCTTCGGGAGTGAGGAACGGATCGTATCCGATAACATCCATTCCGAGAGCCACGCTTGCATTCGAAACAAGCGCACCGATAGCGCCCAGTCCGATAACGCCCAGTTTCTTGCCTTTGATCTCGGGACCTACAAAATTACTCTTTCCTTTTTCAACGAGCTTTCCGACCTGATCGCCGTTTCCTTTGAGAGTTTTCGCCCATTCGATTCCTCCGAGAACATCTCTCGAAGAGATGAGCATTCCCATAATAACAAGCTCTTTAACCGCATTTGCGTTAGCTCCGGGCGTGTTGAAAACAACGATTCCCTTCTGCGAGCACTTGTCGATCGGGATATTGTTTGTTCCCGCACCTGCTCTTGCGATAGCAAGAAGGCTTTCGGGAAGTTCCATATCATGCATAGCCGCACTGCGGACGAGGACTGCGTCCGGATTTTCGCACGCGTCTGCCACAGCATAATTATCGCCCAGACGGTCAAGACCGATTTTAGCGATTTTGTTCAATGTCAAAATATTGTACATTTTATTCATCTCCAAAAATGAAACTGTTAATTTCGCAAAGCTCTGTTCACGGATCTTCTTCATGCCTAAGCTCATCCTCGCGCTCCCACGCACATGAACAGCAGAATTTTTCTCCGTCTATTTCCTGCCAATAGTCGATACCCAGGTAAACATATTTTAAATCGGAAAGATATTTACCGCAGGCGCTGCATCTGAAACAATTTTTCCCCTCTTCAAGCGGAACATATGTCAGGTCGTTTATTCTGCCCCTTACATTATCCGAAAGCTTTATTTCCTTCGGATACCTGCTTACAAGCGTTTCATGCATACTTTCAAGCAGCCTGCCCGTATTAACATCGTAAAAATCGTTTCTGTCGTCAGCCTCAAGCACATAATTCACGGTCAAAGATACGATCAATTACAGCACCCCGCTCACAGAGCCTTACAATATATTTTAAATTTAAAATCAGGAATTCTTCTCTTCGAAATCCTTCATGAATGCAACAAGCTTCTCAACGCCCTCCACAGGCATTGCATTGTAGATCGAAGCTCTCATTCCACCAACTGTTCTGTGACCCTTAAGGTTAACAAAGCCTGCTTCCGTTGCTTCCTTAACGAATTTAGCGTCAAGATCGGCGTCGCCCGTAACAAACGGAACATTCATCAAAGAACGATCTTCCGGAACTACTGTTCCCTTGAAAAGCTTTGAATTGTCGAGGAAATCATAAAGCATTGCCGCTTTCTTCTCGTTGATCTCCTGCATCTTCTCCAGTCCGCCGATCTCGTTTTTGATCCACTCAAGAACAAGCTTAGCGATGTAGATAGTGTAGCACGGAGGTGTGTTGAACATTGATCCGTTATCGGCATGAGTCTGATAGTTGAACATGGTCGGAGTAATATCCATTGCATTGCCGATGAAGTCTTCTCTTACAATAACGACCGTCAAACCTGCGGGAGCCATGTTCTTCTGTGCGCCTGCATAAAGAAGAGCGAACTTCGAAACGTCGATAGGCTTTGAAAGAATGCATGACGAAATATCTGCAACAAGCGGAATATCGCCTGTATCGGGAAGCTCATGATAAACCGTTCCGTATATTGTATTGTTCATGCAGATATGAACGTAATCCGCGTCGGGTCTGAAAGTTGACTTGTCAACTTTCGGGATATAAGAGAATGTCTTATCCTTTGAGGAAGCCACAGCAACAGCGTCGCCGTAATGCGCAGCCTCTTTGAAAGCCTTTGTAGCCCACTGACCGGTGAGGATATAATCAGCCTTTTTATTTTTTGTCATAAGGTTCATCGGAACCATAGCGAACTGTGAAGAAGCTCCGCCCTGGAGAAAAAGAACCTTGTAGTTGTCGGGAATCTGCATGATCTCTCTGAGAAGCGACTCAGCCGATTTAATGATAGAATCATAAACCTTTGAACGGTGAGACATTTCCATAACCGACTGACCGCTGCCCTCGTAATCAAGCATCTCTGCCGCAGCCTTCTTCAGAACCGACTCGGGAAGAACCGAAGGACCTGCTGAAAAATTGTAAACTCTGCTCATTTTATTAAGCCTCCAAAAAAATATATTAAGTAAACACAGCGCAAAACGCGCCATACATCTATATGTACGAAAAGTACGCAAGTTAATTATATTACATAATTGATTTATAGTCAAACATTTTCGTAAAAAAACAGAAAAATTTTATAAAATTTTCCGTTACTATCAATAAAAGAACCGTCCGGGAACGATATTATCACCGGACGGTAATTTATTATAATAATATCAGAAACGGCTTTCTATTATCTTGCTGCAATCTGCCGGAGAATAAATGAATTCGCCGATCGTATCCTTATCATAAAAATAAACGGGTTTCTGAGGATCGGATTCGCACCCGAACGTATCTATAACAATGAGCTTTATCTTCATTTTTGAAGGTATAATGTTTTTTATGTAAACACTAACCTGCATACCGGGACGAAGACCCTCTCTGATTTCCGCAAGACCCGCAAGATTCGGAGTAAGTTCAACGAAAGCGCCGTAATCCTCAACGCTTCTCACGATACCGGAAACGGTTTCTCCTATCTCGAAAAGTTCGGCATTTTCCTCCCATGTTCCCAAAAGCTCCTTATGCGACAAACACACTCTGCCCTGTTCGTTGCTTTTCACTATTACTTTTATATCCATACCCACCGAGAAGCGTTGATTCGGGTGTTCTATTCTTGAAACAGACATCGCGTCAATAGGAAGAAGAGACGGGATCCCGCAGCCGATATCCGCAAAAGCTCCAAACTGTTCGAGGTGGGTTATCTTTGCGTCAATAATATCTCCCGGAAGCAGCCTGCCGATATAATTATTCATACACCTCTCCTGAGCCGCTCTTCGCGAAAGGAGCGCGGTTGTTTTTCCGTCGTCGTCCTTCCGAAATCCTGTCACAACGAAACAAACAGGGCGGTTCACACGTGATATTATCGCAATATCACGAACTCTTCCCTCCTTGATCCCGATCGCGCCCTCATTACGGGGAATAATACCCTTCACTCCGTTGAGATCAACTATAAGATTATGTGAGCTGTCACAGACCTTGACTATGGCCTCAAGAATTCTCCCATCATGAAGAGCTTCGGTCAAAGACGATAGGTTTCTGAGAGAATTTTTATTTTCTTCACTTCCGATTAAAATCCCCTCGGGAAAAAATTGTGTCATTTTGAGTCTTCCCTTCCACTGAACCGGATACCGCGGCAGCATCACGCTGTTATCTCCGGCACATATAAATATTGATATCATTTACTGAATTTATATGCGGAGTAAGACCTTGATTATGACAAAAATTCGGGAAGATGACAATTACAGC
>CACYDE010000369.1 GCA_902773045.1 uncultured Ruminococcus sp.
TGTCGAGGACGACAACGCAGCTATGCGCTTACCGGGGCGTCGAACTTGTCTGGATATTTGTTTGGTTTGCTATAGTATACCACTTCACCGCCTATCGGGGCTGTCGCCCCGAACCCTTTGCGAATATTTTTCTCTAAGCTATATTTAAATTCTTGCAAGAGCAGAATTAATGAGGAAAAAGGGCATTTTACATGTGGGAAGTTTAAGTTAGAAATAAGTATTAAAAAAATCGAACCAATTTTTTTGATCTTTAAAGCAGCAACAGAATGCCACTCGCTGAACGAGTGGCAAAAACTGTACGTCGTTATTTTTTCACTTTCCGATTGCTGCTTTACGATCAGCCGTGGATAATATTCACAGCCGAATCAATCGTCAGATACAAGTGTAACCGCCGTCAACCGGAAGCATAGCACCGTTAACGTAAGCCGAATTTTCCGATGCAAGGAAAATAGCCGTTGTATCCAACTCGCCTTCTTCGCCGTATCTTTCATTAGGAATAGCCTGCTTTGCGTAAGCTTTGAATTCCGGAGTGTCCAAAGTTGCCTTTGTGAGCGGAGTGTAGAAATAACCGGGGCAGATCGCATTAACGGTTATTCCGTATTTACCCCATTCTGCCGCAAGCGCTCTCGTGAGATTTACAACACCTCCCTTTGCAGCATGGTAAGGTGACGAACCTGCGATCTTGTTTCCTACAAGTCCATACATCGAAGCGATATTGATAACTCTTCCGTAGCCTGCGGGGATCATAGCCTGCTTTGCAACTTCCCTCGCTACTTTAAATGTTCCGAAAAGATCAACGTCGATCTCGTTCGAGAACTGTTCGTCGGTTATATCCTCGGCAGGAGCAATAGCACCCGTGCCTGCATTGTTGATAAGAATATCTATTCTTCCGAAATGAGCCATAACCTCTGCCACGGTATCCTTAACGATCTGTGTGTCGGTAACATCGCATTTTATTGCCATAGTATCAACGCCAAACTCTTCCTTGATCTCATTGGCAACAGCCTCAACCTTTTCTTTTCTTCTCGCAAGAGCAACAATGCTGCAGCCCTGATTTGCGAGCGCCTTAGCCATCTGAACACCAAGTCCCGTGGAACATCCGGTGACAATTGCCACCTTTCCGGTTAAGTCAAAATAGTTTTTCATTCTTATTTTCCTCCAATATATCATTTATTACCTTCTTCAAGGTTTCCGAAGACTCTTTAAGAGCCGTCTCCTCTTCATTATTCAGCTCAATGGGAACCTGAGCCTCGACGCCGTTTTTTCCTACTATCGCCGGCATACTCAGCGCCACTCCCGATATTCCTCTGTTTCCGTTCTGAACCACTGAAACAGGAAGAATGGATTTTTCGTCTCTGACGATCGCTTCACAGATACGTCTGACCGACATCGCTATTCCATAGTATGTCGCTCTTTTTTTCTCTATAATTTCGTATGCGCTGTTTTTAACGTCATCGGCTATCCTTTTCATAGCTTCGCTGTGATCAAAATAGCCTCTCATCTCACAAAAATGGTTAAGAGGTATCCCCGAGACATTTGCACTGCTCCATGCCGCTATCTCGCTGTCTCCGTGTTCACCGATTATGAAAGCATGAACGCTTCGGTTATCAACATCAAGATGTTCTCCGAGAAGATATTTTAATCTTGCCGTGTCAAGAACCGTTCCCGAGCCGAAGACCCTGTTTGAAGGAAATCCGCTGAGCCGTGCTGCTGTATATGTCAAAATGTCAACCGGGTTCGCCACTACAAGCAATATCCCGTTGTGGTTATATTTTACAATTTCGGGAATAATGGATTTAAAGATTCCAACATTCTTTTGAACAAGATCAAGCCTTGTTTCACCCGGCTTCTGACCTGCACCTGCCGTTACGATGATAACATACGCGTCGGAAACATCCTCATATCCTCCGGCGTATATTTGCATCGGTTTTGCAAAAGGAAGACCGTGACTTATATCCAAAGCCTCTCCCTCAGCTTTATTTCTATCGGCGTCTATAAGAACAATTTCTGAAAAAATACCGCTTTCCATAAGCGCAAATGCAGAAGCAGATCCAACAAAACCACAGCCTACGATTGCAGCCTTTCTGACATTTACAGACGACATACGAAAACCTCCTTAATTCTGTTAATATTACGATTGTAAAAAAAGAACCTTTGTTAATGCGGTTTGAAAATTATTTATTTTACAATTGATCTCCGCAATGTATATTATAACCTACCGATTGGAAAAAATTACATCTAAAGAAATTATAAGATAAAATCCATAAAGATTTGTTATGATTATGGAAATAAAATATGAAAAATATCTTAACGAGAAATAAAATCACCCGTACTATCGACAAAGAGCCGTCGAAAAATAAATTTCAACAGCTCCTTGATCAACAAAAATTATAAATCAATCATTAATCAACCTTCGGCAATGACTCAAAACTTTTCTGAAGTTCTTCATCGGAAGGAATATAATCGCTCATGATGCCATCGTTATACTTCTGATAAGCGACAAGGTCAAAGTAGCCTGTTCCGGTAAGACCAAACAGGATCGTCTTCTCCTCACCTGTTTCCTTACACTTTAGCGCCTCGTCTATCGCAACACGAATTGCGTGGCTGCTTTCCGGAGCCGGAAGGATTCCTTCGACTCTTGCAAACTGCTCGGCAGCTTCAAAGACCGCTGTCTGCTCAACCGAAACAGCTCTCATCAATCCGTCGTGATAGAGCTGAGACAGAGTGGAGCTCATTCCGTGGAACCGAAGTCCTCCGGCATGGTTGGCAGACGGAATAAAGCCGCTTCCGAGAGTATACATCTTAGCAAGAGGACACACCATTCCCGTATCACAGAAATCATACGCAAATTTTCCCCTCGTAAAGCTCGGACACGAAGCAGGCTCAACGGCTACAATGTCGTAATTCTTCTCGCCTCTCAGCTTTTCTCCCATAAACGGAGAGATAAGACCGCCAAGATTTGAACCGCCGCCGGCACAACCGATGATAATATCGGGTGTAACATTATATTTATCAAGCGCAGCCTTTGCTTCAAGACCGATCACCGACTGATGAAGCAGAACCTGATTGAGAACGCTTCCGAGAACGTAACGATAACCCTCGTTCTCGGTGGCAACTTCAACGGCTTCGGAAATAGCGCAGCCGAGACTGCCTGTAGTTCCGGGGAATCTTTCAAGGATCTGTCTTCCGACTTTAGTCGTAGTTGACGGCGACGGAGTAACCGACGCGCCGTAAGTTCTCATGACCTCACGTCTGAACGGCTTCTGCTCATAGGAAACTTTTACCATATAAACCTTACAGTCAAGGTCAAAATAAGAACAAGCCATTGAAAGAGCCGTTCCCCACTGACCGGCGCCTGTTTCGGTTGTGACGCCTTTCAATCCCTGCTTTTTTGCATAGTATGCCTGTGCGATAGCGGAATTGAGCTTATGGCTTCCGCTCGTATTGTTTCCTTCAAATTTGTAGTAAATTTTTGCCGGAGTCTGAAGCTTCTTCTCAAGACAATATGCACGAACAAGCGGAGCAGGACGATACATCTTATAGAAATCCTGTATTTCCTGCGGAATATCTATATATGCCGTTTCATCATCGAGTTCCTGTCTGATAAGTTCATCACAAAAAACAGGACGAAGATCATCAAACGTCATAGGCTGATGCGTTGCGGGATTCAAAAGAGGAGCGGGTTTGTTTTTCATATCCGCACGAACATTATACCACTGCTTGGGTATTTCATTTTCATCAAGATAAATTTTATAGGGAATCTTGTTTTCTGACATTAAAGCTAACCTCCTGGTCATTACACCCTCCCGATAGAAAAAGAGTTGTAATGGATTAATATTCATGGATAATTATACCACAATCCGGACATAATTACAAGCACCAAAAAAACTTGCATTTAGAGCGTATTTTTTAAGATCATTATCCGATTTTGCGTCAGCCTTCGCTGCGGTATCTGATATCATTCACGGTTTATCGGTTGGGTCAATGACTTGGATCTACCATCTCAAAAAGCTGCTCTTCCGTTATTATTTTTACACCGAGTGACTGAGCTTTGGTCAGTTTGCTTCCGGCTTCCTCTCCGGCAAGAACATAATCCGTTTTTTTGGAAACACTCGACGAGACCTTTCCGCCGTTGTCCTCTATAATTTTCGCCGCCTGACTTCGTTTCAAATTCGGGAGTGTTCCGGTTAATACAAATATTTTCCCGTCAAAAATATTATTCATTTTCTCGGACGTAGGTTCGGTAAGTTTTAAACCGAGTTTCTTAAACTCATCTATCATATCCTTATTTTTCGGAAGCTCAAAATATTTCACAATATTATTCGCCATGATCGAACCTATTCCGTCAATTGCGGTCAACGAGTCCGGATCCGCATTCATCAGATCGTCTATCGAGGGAAATTTCCGGCATATAAGTCTCGCGGCTTTCTGTCCGACCATTCTTATTCCAAGACCTGTAATCAAGCGGCTAAGATCATTCTGTTTAGATTTTTCAACGGAAGCAAGAATATTTGAAGCCGACTGTTCGCCCATGCGTTCAAGGCTGCTTATGTCCGAAATGTTCAGCTTATAGAGATCCGCAGGAGAGTTTACAAGATCGTTTTTGATGAGCATATCAATAATGGCAGGACCCAATCCGTCAATATCCATAGCGTCACGTGAAACAAAGTGAATAATATTTCTCGTCAGTTGGGCAGGGCAGGCTGTATTCGTACATCTGACGGCGGCGTCGCCTTCTTCCCTGTTCACCGGAGAGCCGCATGATGGGCACACCTTAGGCATTTCATAAGGAACGGTATCCTTTCCTCGTTCTTTTAACGCAACGACCTCGGGAATTATCTCACCTGCTTTTCGGAGAATTACTGTATCTCCTATACGGATATCTTTTTCTTTTATGAAATCTTCATTGTGAAGCGTTGCGCGTCCCACGGTCGTTCCGGCAAGCAGTACAGGTTCAAAGATCCCGGTTGGGGTCAGAACTCCTGTTCTGCCGACGTTTATTTCTATATCTTTAAGAACCGTTTCTTTTTCTTCCGGGGGGTATTTATACGCTTCCGCCCAGCGTGGAAATTTCGCGGTACTTCCGAGTTCTTCTCTGTCGGCGAAAGAATCCACTTTAACCACGGCTCCGTCAATCGGAAAATCAAAATCTCCGCGTGTGTTTCCTATTCGTTCAATTTCATTGATTACATCTTCGATATCATTATATTTGTTGTAAAAAGGAGCGACCGGAAATCCCAGTTCCGCCAAAAAATCAATTGATTCTTTGTGACTTTTAAGTTCGATCCCTTCGATCTGTTGAATATTAAAAACAAAAATATCAAGATTGCGCTGAGCCGTGATCCGTGAATCTTTCTGTCTCAATGAACCTGCCGCGGCATTCCGAGGATTTTTTGAGCGTTTTTCGTCATTGTCTTCCTGATATTGAAGAAGTTCCAGAAAGCTTTTATCAGACATATAAACTTCTCCCCTGACCTCAAGATATTCAACGGGTCTTGAAAGTCTGAGCGGAAGTGATTTTATCGTTTTAAGGTTATCTGTAATGTCCTCTCCGATCCTTCCGTCACCTCTCGTTGATCCTCTGACAAAGATTCCACGGCGGTATTCCGCAGACACCGACAAACCGTCAAATTTAGGCTCAACAACATAACCGGTATTTCCTACAACCTCACGTACTTTCCGATCAAAATTTCTCAATTCATCATACGAAAACGAATCATGAAGGCTTTCCATGGGAACAGTGTGTTCGACCGGAGAAAATTTTTCTGCACGTTCTCCTCCGATCCTCTGAGTAGGAGAATCCTCCTTGATAAGATTGGGATATTCCTCCTCGATCTTTTCAAGTTCCCGAAGCATCATATCATATTCGTAATCCGTAATTTCCGGAGAGTCGCTGTTGTAATATCTGTCGTTGTGATATTTAAGTTCCTTTGAAAGTTCCTCGGCTCTCTCCTTCGCTTTTTGAAAATCCATAATTATCACCCATGCATATTATTTCTTGTTGACCGCAGATGTATTCCTTTCGCGAAGATAAGTAGATTCAAGATCCGCAAGATGAAGCTTCACTGCAAGCGGATATTTTTCGTAAGCCTGACTGACCGAAAATCCGTTTGGTCCGTCAAACTCACCCATGTGCCAACGAATCGCGATCGCCTCGGCAGGCTTCAGGCGCATAAATCTTTCAATCAGAAAAACAGATTTTTCTCCATGACCATAAGGAAATTTATCATCAATCGCATAATAAGGAACCTGCTCCCATTTTCCTGTTTCATCGTTTTTGACATTTCTCGCAGAGACCTTGTAAAACTCGGCTTTGCAGAGATCGTGAAGAAGAGCACAAACCGTGAAGCTCTCCAAACTGTCCTTCCCCTCTTCGAAATGCTTTTCCATCATAACGTTAAAAACGCTGAGACTATGCATGACAAGTCCTTGTGGGCAGGCACAATGGTACTTTGTACTTGCCGGCGCAGTAAAAAAGTCAGTTTTCAGCATCCAATCGATCAGTTCCTGAGCGCCCTGACGTTTCACGTTCTCATTGAAAAGAGAAATAAATTCTTCTTTGTAGTCCATAAACAATCTCCCTCAAAAGATCAATATAACAGTATAACAAAAGGCACCCTTTCAGATGCCTTCGGTTATATATAAATAATTTTATATTACAGGATCAAACAGAAATTACTCTGCTGTTTCTTCCTCAGCTTCTTCAGCCGGCTCATCAGCAAGAAGAGCCTTGATCGAAAGAGAAACTCTCTTCTTCTCATCATTGATCTCGGTGATCTTAGCCTTAACGACCTGACCTACTTCAAGCTCGTCCTGAGGCTTCTCGATTCTGCGGTTTGCGATCTGAGAAATGTGAATAAGACCCTTTACATCAGGAATAATAACAGCAAATGCACCGAATGTGCTGAGTCCGTCGATAGTTACGTCAACAACGTCGCCGACCTTATAGTTAGTCACAAACTTTGTCCACGGATTATCCTCTTCCTTCTTGTATCCAAGGGAGATATTGCCCTTTTCCGTGTCGATGCCCTTAACATAAACCTCAACGGTATCGCCTACGCTTACGACCTCTGACGGGTTCTTGATCCTCGACCATGAAAGCTCGGAAATGTGGATCATACCGTCAACGCCGCCGATGTCAACAAATGCGCCGTAGCTTGTCAAGGACTTAACTGTACCCGTATACTTCTTGCCGACCTCAACCGTGCTCCAGAAAGCTTCCTTTGCTGCTTTGTTCTTCTCTTTGAGAACCGAACGAATCGAACCGACAGCTCTTCTTCTCTGTCTGTTAATTTCAAGAAGACGGAACTCAACGTCAGTCTTAAGAAGAGCTTCCAAAGGATCGTTTCTCGAAGCAGTAGCCTGAGAAGCAGGGATAAATACTCTGATCTCATTGCAAACAGCGATAACGCCGCCTTTAACAACCTCTGTCACTGTACCCTTAAGGATCTCCTGATCTTCAAGCGCTTTTTCAAAAACGTCCCAACCCTTGGTTGCGTCAACGCGCTTCTTGGAAAGCATGATCATTCCTTCCTGATCGTTTGTGCGCATAATAAGAAGTTCGAGTTCATCGCCAACCTTAACAACGTCCTCGGGCTTCGCGTTAGGATCGTTGGAAAGCTCGTTTGCAGGGATATAGCCTGTCTGCTTTCTGTCAAGGTCAACGTAAACAGCATTAGGCTCAATGCTTACGACAACGCCATGCACCCTATCATTTGTATTTAAATTTTTGAGAGACTCTTCCAACATCTCCTCAAAGTTCTGCTCTGCTGCGTTTTCAACTACTTCACCGGATTTTACACTCATTCTATCCAGTACCTCCTTAATTATACTTGCCGGCGTTGATGCTCCGGCAGTAATGCCTATTTTGTTGTCCCCCCGGAAA
>CACYDE010000370.1 GCA_902773045.1 uncultured Ruminococcus sp.
ACGTTAGTATTCCTGCAAAAATTTGCCTTGTTCAGAACAAATTATCCTAAGCTTAAATTGAAAATTTATTTCTTCACAGTTCCTTAACGATCGAATAAAAACAAAAAGAGCTGCCTCCCAAAAAGGGACGCAGCTCAATCGCTCGTGGTTCCACCCAAATTCAGCAGACGCCGATCTCAAAAACAGCGCGGACATCTGCCCTCATTGTGACCTGTAACGGGGTCGTCCGTTCCGCCTTGTTTCGGCGAACTCTCAAAGGTGGTGTGCTTCATACTGTCATTATATCCGATCTCAGCCCACGTCGGATATTCTCTGGAAACAACGTCTGTAAGAAGCCGTCCTTATCAACGATTTGCTTTATCTAAGAGTTATATTATCACAGCTTTTAAGGTTTGTCAACATATTTTTTCTAATAAAAAATCACTGTCTACAACTTAAGCATGTTCCCTGTCGATCCGAGCTTATTTTTCAATCAAAGCTATTGTCGTCACCCATACCCCCAAACCCCCTTTCCCTCGAGGAAAAGGGGGCTTTTAGGCTGTGGGCTTCGCCCACACCTATCGGGGGCTGCGTCCCCGAACTCCTGCGTTCGAACTTCATATTCTCTTAAATTGTAGATAGTGAACAAAAAAATATTCCTCTGCTGAATCTCCGTCAGTCATCGTTTTCATCGGAAAGCTCCATGATCAGCTGATCGATCTTGTCAAGCGTTGACATCGGCTCCTCATCTTCCTCGTCAGCCTCCTCGTCAATGATGACCGAAGGAATATTTCCTGTTCTCTCTTTCGCTTTCTTCGCAGCCTTTTCAAGTCTGATCTTTTCAAATTCGGCAGTCACATATTTTGTGCTTCCTACGCCGAATGCTGCTTCCGGAGTTTCATCTTCGTTCTTTTTCTCTTCTTCCGGTTCCGTGTCGGAGCTGTCTTCCGCAACACCAAGCTCCGCCGCTTTTTCCTTTGTTATCATCTTCGATGAAAGAGAGAAAAGCGAAAAGAGAGCATACAAGCCGAGTGATCCGATCAGAAGCTGAGTCACAAGCGCTGTCACATCAAACATTCCCAGCTCCGAAACGCTTGAATGGATCTGAGAAATACAGTACATAACAGAAAAATAAGTGAAAAGAAGTCCATAAACAAAGCTTGATTTCACGGGATTTTTAATTTCCACTCCACACAAAACCATTGAATTGTTAAACAAAAACAGGGTAAGAAAAACCCAAGCAAAAACATCAAAAAATCCAAACGACGGCGCTTCTTTCCTATGGCTAACGAAAACGCTCACCAGACCTATAGCCGACCATATTGTAGGCAGCACCATAAAAACACGTATCTTTTTGGAAATATTAAACCCTACAAGAAGCCCCATTCCGACGATTGCAAACAGAAGAGCAGTCGCAACGCCGAGAACGCTCAGCGCAAGAACGGAACTTGAAGAACTCTGCGAACCCTCCGAGAACATATTCACTATATCCACAGTCGAATCCACACCAAGCAGCAAACCCGATAATATCAGAAATATTCCGCTAAGCGGCGAGCTTTTGATCTCACAAAACGAAGAGGTCTTCCGGTCGATCACACTGAAAAACAAAACAAAAACAAACAGGACCACTGCAAGCAGTACAATAAGTTCGGGTTCAGTGCTTTTGTTTATAAGCAGTGAATAATCGCCGAAGAGCGCCTGAGTGATCTCATCTCCGCCCAGAAAAAATATATGATAAATATGAAGAAGCAATGCCCCGACCGTGATCGGAAAAAAAGCTACCCAGCTTGCTTTTACTCTCATGAAAATCGTCCTTTCATATCAATAAAGTGACCGCAGGCTTTAAATCCGGGTCATAAAATAAAAATCATTGGAATATAAATTAACAGTACAGATATTTTAAAGGAAAATTTACGCCGCAAAAACAGCGTCATTTTCCGTTCCGATATTAAAAAGATAATATAAAACGGAATACTGCAGGCGATCAAAAATACCCGAATTCCGTCAGTTACAATCTTATAACAAATTATAAGTTATGTCAATAGAAATGATGTAAATTTTTATTGTGTTTTGTTTGGAGAAAGGAAGTTTTGAAATGAAAAAAGTTATTTCGGCGATCCTCGTTCCTGCCGTTATCATGGCGGCTATCCCCGCTGCCGCAAACATACACCTTTTCTCACAGTCCGACTTCCCCCACACTCCGAAAAAAACGGAAGCCGAAAAAATCAGCGCCTCATTCTCATCGTTCGAGCTTCCCGAAAACATAACGTATCTTGATCTCTCCTCCGGAAAAACAGTGACCCGTTCCTCTCAATCGACCGTTCGTTCACTGACCGGAGCGGTTTCGTCGGAAGACTTTCTTGAAGACGAGATCAAAGCTTTGGCAGCTGCGTTTCAGACTCAGATGCTGTTTGAGTGTAATTCGGACAAGCTCGCGATCAACACCCATGATCCGGAAGTTTTTCTCGACGAAAACGCACTAAAAAATAAATTCGGGAAAAACTACACGACTTTCCGGGCATATTGCGGCAGCGTTTCCGGAATAATTATTACGGAAAACGGGAAACCCATGAACCTGAACATTACAGCCTTAACCGACTCTCCCACAAAAAATAGCGCTCTTCTTCCCAAAGCCGTTCCGTTCAATGCGCTTTCGCCAAATCACACAACGGAAATCAGCTTCACAAAGGAAGATTTTTTCAAACGTCTCAAAGAATTCTCTCCGCAAACGGATATATCCGCCGATCCCAAAACCTGCGTGGGAGAAACAAAGTATCTCTCCACAGGCGAAACGGAATCTGTTTTCATCTGCGGAACAAAATTCACGGCGGACGAATTATGCGAAATATTCGGGCTTGAACATAAACGATTCACTCTGCTTTACTTTCTTGACGAATTCAGATTTACAGTCACAGGCGACGCTGTTTCAAGCTGTCTGACTCCGCAAGCCGCCCGATCAATGGCGCTTCAAGGAAATACATTTCCCGAAATACTCGGATATTTTTATTATTGCAGTTAAACAGAATAATCACAGACAATGAAGCGGTCGGAGCAAAAAACCGTCATGTACGTTCCTGCGCGCAAAACTTAAAACTCACTGCACATAATGTTATACGTCCGGGCGCTTTCGCTTATTTTCAAAACAGAGTTGAGGACAAACTCCGAAAAAACTCCTTCATCATTATGAATTAGTTTTTCTTCCGCTGCGATAAACCCGGAAAGCTCCCCGGGCGCTATGGCGACATCAGACGCATTAAGCATCGAGATATCAAATTCGCTGTCGCCTGCGGAAATAACGATATCCGCGCCGAGCTGTTCTTTGAACCGCTTCACGGCGATTCCCTTGCTAAGTGTTTTCGGAACAACATAAACCTTGACTCCGTTATTAAAAACATCGACCTTGCTGCCGTCAAGTTTACTTTTCAGAATATTCACGGAAAGAATCGGTTCGCTGCTTTTCGTGAAGATAAAAAGCTCACGTATGTTTCTTATCTCAAACGTTCTGTTCTCGTCATTTTCGAGTATCTCTTCCGCCTTTGCGAGCTGACTCTGACAGTCCTCTACCATCTCCCTTGAGCGGTCGTACCACTCTTTGACCTCAACGCCGTCCTTCAGCAAAACTCCCCCGTTGCAGACAAGGGCATAACGCGGAACTCCGAATCCAAGATCGATCCGGCTGTACTGTTCAAACGTTCTTGTTGTCGTTGGCACAAGAATGACCCTGTCATTCACTCTTTTGAGCAGGTCTGCCGTTTTCTCCGTTATAAAAGATATCTCTCGGTTCTGATAAATTTCCGCGCATATTTTATTTTTTCCGATATCATGTTTATATGAATATATAATAGTATTATCCAAATCAGTGTTAAAAATTATCATTTTTTGTTCTCCATCCGGTGCATATTACAATTACAATTATATCATAAATTTCCGATTTGGTAAATCATTTCTTTCAAACTGTAATATATCTTCAAACGATCCATCAAACAATAGTCAATATCAATAAATGATTAGAGTATTTTTGTAAAATTATTACAATTCATTTGTGTAAATATCACAAACTGCCCTAATAAGTATTGTAACAAGGCTAAAATTTATGATTTTTACATAATTGTCATTGACAATTTATAAAAATTGTGATATCATTTAATTGCGTTAGAAAATGAAATCAAGATTTCGGACGCACAAATGAATTTTGAGTTTTACACATTTCTTTTCTTTTCTTTAAAACTTTATATGAAAGGGCACGTTCTTGCAACGTGCTTTTTTCATTTTTTTAATACGTGAAGACAGACTTCTTTTAACATAAATTCGCGCACCCGACCGAAAGTTTTTTTATACGTGAAGACAGTCTTCTTTTCACATAAATTCGCGCACCCGACCGAAAGTTTTTTTAATACGTGAAGACAGACTTCTTTTAACATGAATTCACGCACCCGACCGAAAGTTTTTTAATACGTGAAGACAGTCTTCTTTTAACATACTCAAACTTCCCACACCCCAATACACCCAAAAGCCAAGAATCAAGCCGAGAACAGACGATCAATTATGCTGCAACACATGAAAA
>CACYDE010000371.1 GCA_902773045.1 uncultured Ruminococcus sp.
ACGAAAGTATTCCTGCGAAAATTTGCCTTGTTCAAAACAAATTATCCTAAGCATAAATTGAAAATTTATTTCTTCACAGTTCCTAAAGTCGTCACCATCACCCCCAACCCCCTCTCTCAAGGACGAGAGGGCTATGAGGGCTGCCGCCCCGAACCCATTCAACCGGTTACTTAGAACTCTATTTAAATTTCTGAAAACACAGTTTCTATAAGGATACAGGGATGATTAATATGTGGGAAGTTTAAGTAAACGGCGTCCGTTTATTATATACTCATTCCGATCATGAATCCGGCAGCAAAATTATCGTCACCGTCGGGGCGATTGACCGGGATAAGCTCGCCGCCCTGCTTTTGACAGTAATACATTCTCACATTCTCTGCTTCCGCGTAGAATTGACACTTGACCTTCAAACCATCGGGTTCGAGTATCGCCATGTAACGCTTGCCGTCTTTAGTCGCTTTTGAGCCGAGGATCGCAAAGCTGTTAAACATCCCGTCTTCTTTGTCGGTCTCAACGCCGTCAACGATGAGCGTTCCTTTCAGTTTCTTGTTGTTGGCTTCGAGTTTGTGACCGTAATATTCGGTGAAAAATGTTTTTGTTTCCTTGTCGTATGACGTTTCCAAAGGCTTTCCGACGATGCAGCAGCAGTTGCTTCCTTCAAAGATCACAGTGACGGAAAGTTCCGGGTCGATCGGGATCTCACCTGTCAAAGTCACATAAAAGAAATGAAGCCCCGGCTTATTCTCCGCAACTACTTTTCCGTCAACGATAAGCTTTTCGTTGTCGCTGCTCACCACAACGATCTCATGTTCGTTCCATTTGCCTGCAAAATATCTTGCGCTCATTTTATGTTCCTTCTTTCATTGTCTGTTTTTGTTGTTCCGAATAATCTCAATTTGTTTGATTCTATTGGATTATCTGCTTTTACAAATAAGATTTTCTTAAGGAAACACCGCACAAAGACCGCCTGACGGCTTTGTACCAAATCTGCTTGCATATTTGGCACAATCTCTGTGCGGTATTGCTAATGGTTTTATTGTAGCAGGAACAGACAGTCTTGTCAACTTTTCTGGACTCCTTTTTCGGGTTTTGGATCATTGTCCGTTTAAGGTGATTTTTAATGTCGTTTGCTGTAACTGTCAGTTAAAGAGTTTACTGTTTACAGCCCTAAAATTTTGATCGAAAAATTTTAAAAAAAGTGAACCCAAAACGATTTATTTGCTGTTATAATATATAGAAGCGCTTCAAACACAACAAATTAAGGGGGGATCTTCAGTGAAAGACAAGCTTGCGCAAGGACTGAGAAAGCATGATGAAAAAGCACTGGAGAAAGCGATCGAACAGTATTCGCACTTGGCAGCCTCCGTGGCTTACAGCACGGCGAAAGGGAGTCTCACGAAGGAGGACATCGAAGAGGTGGTTTCGGACGTTTTCGTGACGCTTTGGAACAACGCGGAAAAGGTGCAGGACGGAAAGCTTAAAGGCTACATATCAGTCATAGCGAGAACGCGGACGCTGAATAAATTGTCGTCAGCGAACAGCGGCGTGATCCTTGACATTGATGATTACGACCCCGAGGACGATTTTTCGATCGCCGACGAAACGGAGAAAAAGGATATCTGCCGAGAACTTCGTGAGATAATAAAAGAGATCACGATGCCCGACAGAGAGATCCTGATACGATACTACTATTATTATCAGACGGTTTCTCAAATCGGTAAGGAAATGAACATCAAGACCGATACGGTCAAAACCAAATTAAGGCGAACGCGTGAGAAAATAAAAGCGAAGCTGATTGAAAGGAGTTATACAATATGAAAACGACATTCAAGGAAGTTTTCCGCGGGCTTGACGATGAACTGACAAATATCGAGATCAATTCGGAATATACTCCCGACATTGACATTGAAAAAATAAAGGGTGAAGTTTTTATGCGTATCAATGATAATAACAAGAGCGGTAAGAAAAAGCCCGGCAAATCGTTTTTTGTGATCCTTGCAGCGGCGGTTTTATCGGCTGCTATGATAACAGCCGGAGCAATGGGCAGCTTCAACGAAGCGTTCGGCTCGTTCATCATCGGAGAATCTCCCGACGGTATCTACAGCGGGGACAATCTCGAAATTTCGTCGAAGAACAATAACATTGAATTTCTCGGCATCACAGGCGACAAAAATACAGCGATGGCTTCAATGAGGCTGACAAATCCCGACGGCTCGCCCTTCATCGAAGAGAGTGATCTTAAGAACACCTGGATAGGCGCGCCCGGGAAAGACGAACTGGTTGACAACACGATCTACGGTGAGATCGGCGG
This sequence comes from uncultured Ruminococcus sp., assembly GCA_902773045.1. Lineage (GTDB taxonomy): Bacteria > Bacillota > Clostridia > Oscillospirales > Acutalibacteraceae > RUG592. The sequence continues at coordinate 2,312 of CACYDE010000371.1, forward strand.
AAATATCTCATACAGCGCTCCCGTCCGGTACAAGATGAAAACGGGCAGCAGCGAGTATGATCCTTCAGATGTTATGAGTGTGTTTGGTCTTTACTTCGAAGATGAAAAAACAATAAACGCATATATATTCTCGGAAAGCTATGACGGAGCGCTGACGGGTGAAACGCTGGCGGCAAGTCTGGACGGCGCTTCGGCATACACAGTGAAAGAAGTTCTTTATGATTTCTCCGAGCATTACGAGGATAATCTGACCGAGGAGGGCGACGCCTTCGATCTCCGGCACCGTCAGATGGCTTTGGGCGAGTTTATGAATGAATACGGTCTCGAAGCGAAAGACGGTGTCCGTCTGATGGTAGACCCCGAGACGTGGAATATCGTTCTTGCAAAGGAAACTCCGCTTAACATCGACCTGAATCTTTCGGTCAAGATGAACTACAAAAGCAGTAAGACCAAGCTCGGTAATGCAGACCTGACGCAATGCGATCCCGAATATCGTGTGCAGAGCGGAAAGCTGAGCGCAACCACATACAGCATTTTGCTCAATCCGAGTGACGTTACTCCGTTGCCGGAAAGCACAGACTCTGAAACTCCTATCGAGATGTATCTTTTCGGTTCGGGCGATCCGGGCTATTGTCCCGATGAGCTCACCGTGACGCTTGAAGATGGAACGACCCAAACCGCTTTCGACCAAGGCGACGTACCATTTTATTCCAACGGAGAAACAAGAAGATACCAGTTTTTTGCAGCCAGTGAAAGCGGCAGAATGTACCCCGCAGCGGTCGATCCGGACAGGATCGTTTCGGTCAGCGCCGGCGGAGTGGTGATCTGGGAAAAACCGTGACGTCGCTGCCGGGAGATCATCAAAAACGACGGAGAGTTTGTTCTCCTACAGCGCCCCGTCGGCATAAGTGATATCTCTGCGGATCATATAAAACAGAACGTCTTTCCTTTATAACCATGTTGTTGGTATGAACTTTCTCTTTAGACAACACCGCACAATCTCTGTGCGGTATTGTCTAAAAGATTTTAATTAAAAAGCAGTATAAGCCGCCCGAGAGATATCGGTTATCCCTCGGGCGGCTTTAACTCGCACCTGTATTTTTTTATGGGCGTTCAACTTACGCTTTGAAAGCTGTTCGTCTTAAAAGTTAGTGTATGGCGTTGATTATTCCTTGCCAAGCTCCTCAAGACCTATGCTTGCGCGGAGGATCATGATCGCGTCGTTTGCTGTGATCTCGCCGTCGCCGTCAACGTCTGCAGCTTTCAGCATTGCGTCATCGTATTCGTCGATACCGATGGAGAATCTCAAAGCCATGATAGCGTCATTTGCGGTGACCTCTTCATCTCCGTCCAGATCTCCAAGCATGAAATCGGAGTCGGGTTCCGTATCTGTATCGGTCGTAGACTCGGTATCCGTTGTATCGGGCTCTGTTTCCGTATCGGTCGTAGACTCGGTATCCGTATCATTGTCCTTCTTCACATCCGAATCGCTTTCGGAATCGGAATCCGTGTCAGTGTCTTTCTTCACGTCCGAATCGCTTTCGGAATCGGAATCCGTGTCAGTGTCTTTCTTGACATCGGTATCGCTTGCTTTATCACTGTCTTTCTTAACATCGGTATCGCTTACAGTATCGCTTGCCTTGTCACTGTCTTTCTTAACATCGGTATCGCTTACAGTGTCGCTTGCCTTGTCAGTGTCTTTCTTGACATCGGTATCGCTTACAGTATCGCTTGCCTTGTCACTGTCTTTCTTGACATCGGTATCGCTTACAGTGTCGCTTGCCTTGTCACTGTCTTTCTTGACATCGG
>CACYDE010000372.1 GCA_902773045.1 uncultured Ruminococcus sp.
ATACGTCAGTATTCCTGCGGCGTTTTTATGCGCTCTGCCGAAAAAATCTACTGCGCATCTTCGGCACAATCTTTGTGCGGTATTGCCCTAAAAAACTATTGAAGCAGCAGAAAAAAATCTTTTCGAAGTACTTCCGTTTGCGGAGGAAGCTGCGGTGAGTTACGGAGTAAGAAAGTTATTCGATTGTCGGATAACATGGACGAAGAAACAGTCAGATCTGCTGCTGCCTTAAGAATAAATGAAGATCGGTGCAGTCTTTTTAGAGGTTCCATTTATAAAGTCTTGATTTTTTCAAAAATAATAGTATAATATACATTATCCGCAGATTGAAAAAAGAAGTTCGAATTCAGGAGTTCGGGAGCGTCAATGCAGTAAGACGAACCTGCTGTTTGGGTCGACAGTTAAGCTGCGGACAGTGGTATAATATAGAACAAAATAGAAACGGGAGCTTGTATGACAGGCTGAGAGGAAGGTAAACCTTCGACCGATAACCTGATTTGGATAATGCCAACGTAGGGAAGTTAAGGAGACACCGATCAAAATTGATCTTCATGCAGGCAGTCGGATCTTCGGGCAGGTTGTCCGGAGAATTTGCAGGAACAGTTAAGGCAACACCGCACAAAGACCGCCTGATGGTACCCCAAGGGCATTTGCAGCACAATCCAATCAGTCTGCGCCTTGCGGCTTGACTTCTTGGTGTGCTGCCGGCACCCTGCGCCGAATCTGCTTGATCTTTTTCCGTCATAGTACACAAAACTCCCTTGGAATACGCCCGAAGGAAGTGCCCTTGGGGTACGTCAGTATTCCTGCGGCGTTTTATGCACTATGACGAAAAAATCTGCTACGCATCTTCGGCACAATCTCTGTGCAGTATTGCCTTAAAGAATGCTGCGAAGACAGATCGGCATGTTCCGCAAATGCACTTGGGGCATTCGCAGAGCGTGACTTGATCAGCGTTTCCTGAAATGGAGTGATTTTACGGAGGAGCTGCCAAATCGGCAGCTCCCCTTTTTATGTATGGAGGATTTTAAATGGTTAAAATTAACGGTGAAAACATTGAAGCCGCCGGAATGACGATTTCGGTATATCTCGACAATTCGGGTTATGATCCTAAAACCGTTGCCGTTGAACTTAATGAGGAGATCGTTCCCAAGACCGGCTACGAAGATACTGTTCTTAAGGACGGTGATGTCGTTGAAATAGTAAGTTTTGTGGGAGGCGGCTGATTTGATACCGACAGAGGATGAAATGCTCAAAGCCTTTGAGATGCGTCATGGAAAAGAGCTTCAGCAAAGCTTTTCGACAGCAGCAGTGGCAATCTGCGGACTTGGAGGACTCGGCTCAAATATAGCTGTGGCTCTCGCCCGCGCAGGAATAGGTCGTCTTATATTGATAGATTTTGATAAGGTAGACGTTACGAATCTTCACCGTCAGCAGTACAAAGCGTCTCAGACAGGACTTTACAAAACCGAAGCGCTGCGCCGGAATCTTAAAGAAATATCGCCTTATATTCAGCTTGAAGTTCATAACGAACGCATTACGGAGGAAAATGTTCCGAGCCTTCTGGAAAATGCGGATATCATTTGTGAGGCATTTGATACGGCTTCCGCGAAGGCAATGCTCGCAAATGCCGTGCTTCAAAAATTCCCCGAAAAATATCTTGTTTCAGCCTCGGGAATGGCAGGGATCGACAGCGGAAACAGCATAAAAACAAGGCGGATTTCGAAGCGTTTTTATCTGTGCGGAGACGGAGTCAGCGAAGTCGGCGAAAGCAGCGGACTTTTTTCATCACGGGTAATGCTTTGTGCCGCACATCAGGCTCATACGGTTTTGAGAATATTGGCAAATAAATTTGATGTATAATTGTAATAACGAAAGAAGGCTTATAAAAATGGACAACAACAAGCTTGTCATAGGCGGTCATGAGTTTAATTCGAGGTTTATTCTCGGTTCCGGCAAATACTCTCTCAGCCTTATTGAAGCGGCGGTCAAGGACGCAGGTGCAGAAATTATTACCCTTGCGGTAAGACGTGCCAATACCAAGGAACAGGAAAATATTCTGGATTATATTCCCGAGGGAGTGACTTTGCTTCCTAATACGAGCGGCGCGAGGACAGCGAGCGAAGCTGTCAGGATCGCAAGGCTTGCGAGGGAACTTGGCTGCGGAAATTTCGTCAAGGTAGAAATTATGCGAGATTCAAAATATCTTCTGCCCGACAATCAGGAAACGATCAAGGCGACCGAAATTCTCTCAAAAGAGGGCTTTGTAGTCATGCCTTATATGTATCCCGATTTGAATGTTGCCCGTGATCTGGTTTCGGCAGGCGCGGCTGCCGTTATGCCGCTTGCTTCGCCGATAGGAACGAACAGAGGACTTGCGACGAAGGATTTCATAAGAATTTTGATCGACGAAATAGACTTGCCGATCATAGTCGACGCAGGAATCGGCAGACCGTCGCAGGCATGCGAGGCAATGGAAATGGGGGCAGCGGCAATTATGGCGAATACGGCACTTGCGACTGCAGGGGATCTTCCGCTTATGGCGTCGGCATTCCGTCAGGCTATCGAAGCAGGAAGAAAGGCATATCTTGCAGGCTTGGGCAGAGTGATGACCCGGGGAGCGTCAGCTTCCGACCCGCTCACGGGATTTCTGAGAGATTGACGGTGAACGCTATGGAAAATCATTTTTTTATTGATTCGGACAGCTTGTCGCCGAGTGCCCTCGAAAGAAAGCACCGTCTCGAAACAGACCCGTCGTTTCGCACAAATCACATGGAATATATGGAGGGCATGGAGGTGATCCGATCGGATGTTTGCCAAAATGTACTTTCACATATGGATTCCTACAATTATTCAAAATATACCGCAAGTGATGTCACAGCTGCCCTCGAACATGAAACATGTACAATCGAGGATCTCAAGGCATTGCTGTCGCCTGCCGCCGAGCCGTTTCTGGAGCAAATGGCAGAGAGAGCGAGACTTGAAACAGGAAAGCATTTCGGTAACACGGTGTATATTTTTACACCTATATATATTGCAAATTATTGCGAAAATTACTGTGTTTACTGCGGATTTAACTGCTACAATAAAATCAGGCGCATGAAGCTTTCAATGGAACAGATCGAACACGAGATGAAGGTTATTGCCGACAGCGGAATGGAGGAAATACTGATTCTTACGGGGGAAAGCCGCAGCCGGAGCAGTGTTGAGTATATCGGCGAAGCCTGTAGGATCGCGAGAAAATATTTCCGCATGGTGGGTATTGAGATCTACCCTGTAAATACAGATGAATACCGTTATCTTCACGAATGCGGAGTGGATTATGTGACTGTATTCCAGGAAACCTACGACGAAAAAAAGTACGAGACCCTTCACCTTTCCGGACATAAGAGAATTTGGCCGTACCGTTTTGATTCTCAGGAACGTGCGTTAATGGGCGGAATGAGAGGAGTTGCATTTTCTGCGCTGCTGGGGCTGTCGGATTTCAGAAAGGACGCTTTGGCGAGTGCACTGCACGTTTATTACCTTCAAAGAAAATATCCTTATGCGGAGATGTCGCTGTCATGTCCGAGACTTCGTCCAATTATAAACAATGAAAAAATAAATCCTCTTGATGTTCATGAAAAACAGCTGTGCCAAATCATCTGTGCATACAGGATCTTCCTGCCTTTTGTGGGAATAACTGTTTCATCTCGCGAAAGCGCCGAGTTCCGTAACGGAATTGTAAAAATTGCAGCTACGAAGGTGTCGGCAGGAGTTTCAACAGGGGTCGGCGACCATGAGGAAAAGTATGACGGAAAGGAGTCGGACGGCGAGCAGGGCGATGAACAGTTTGAAATTGCCGATGGCCGTGATCTGAAGAGTATGTACCGAGATATTTCCGATGAAGGCTTGCAGCCTGTTCTGAATGACTACCTGTATGTTTGATATTATATGTGTAACGAACCGAAGGCTCTGCGAGGAGAATTTTATATCACGTGTAAGATCAATTTCCGAAGCGAAGCCTTCCGCAATAATTCTCCGCGAAAAAGATCTGACGAAAACGGAGTATGGAATTCTTGCGGAAGAGATCCGGGAAATTTGTCGGGTTTCCGATACGAGATTTATAATCCATTCGTTTCCCGAGACTGCCAAAGAGCTTGGCTGCAAAAACCTGCATATGCCGCTTCCGATGCTGAGGAATATGAAGGAAAGTGACAAGGAATATTTCTCGGAATTGGGTTCGTCGTGTCACAGTATTTCGGAGGCTGTTGAAGCGGAAAAGCTCGGCTGCAGCTATATTGTCGCAGGAAACATTTTTGCTACCGACTGTAAAAAAGGTCTGCCGGGGCGAGGTATTGAATTTCTGGAAAATGTCTGTCAAAGTGTGAGTATTCCCGTTTTTGCGATCGGAGGAATAAGAGAAAATAATATTTCCGAAATTCGCAGAAGCGGAGCAAACGGTGCTTGCATTATGAGCGGATTCATGCAGTGTGAAAACCCGAAAGAGTTTTTAACTATGTTAAGGCAACACTGATTAGATCATGTCCTGAGGAGCGGATCTCCTTTTTGTTTGCATATTTCGGTCGGCTATGCATAAGTTCCGTCTGCCGATCAACCTTTGCCAAAGGCTCGGTCTCCCGTGGCGTCACTTAAAATTGAACTCGAAAATTTTGAAATGCGACAGTATTACTGCAGATTTTTCGTCCGGTTTGTCGCAAAATCCTACTGCGCAATATGAGTAATCGATTTTTAACAGTCTATTATGGAGTGATCATATTATGAAATTTAACAAAGATATGCTTCTTTTGTATGCCGTGACGAATAGGGGCGAAACCGAAAGAAGCACCTTTTACGAGCAGGTTCGGGAAGCTCTCTCGGGCGGTGTCACTATCGTGCAGCTCAGGGAAAAAAATCTTAGCGATGAAGAGTTTCTTACCGAAGCGGCAGAGTTAAATAAGCTTTGCCGAAGCTTCGGCGTTCCGCTCATTATCAATGATAATGTCGAGGTTGCTTTGAAAAGCGGTGCCGACGGAGTTCATGTAGGAATTGAGGACATGCCTGTTTCGGAGATCCGAATGAAAGCCGGGGCGAATTTCATTATAGGAGCGACTGCAAAGACAGTTGAACAAGCACAAGCGGCAGAAAATTCGGGAGCGGACTATTTGGGTGTAGGAGCAGTGTTTCCGTCACCGACAAAGAAAGATGCAGTCAGAATCACCGATGAACAGCTGAGAGAAATTGCCGGTTCAGTAAAAATTCCGATAGTCGCCATAGGCGGCATAACTCTTGAAAACGCACTTGAAGTCAGGGATAGCGGAGTTAGCGGAATAGCTGTTGTTTCCGCGATATTTTCGGCAGATAATATCAGAGAAGCAGCGCAGCAGCTGAAAGAAAAGGCTAAAGCAGTAGTTTGAACTGCTGTCTGATTACATAAGGCAACAGACTCGGGTTTGATACATAACCACGGGAAAATAAAAAAAGCGGCAGATCGGGGGCACCACTTTTTGTCGCTGAATAAAAATAATGTAATTGAGGTTAAAAGAGTATGAGAACAGCATTATCGATCGCAGGGAGTGATTCCTGCGGAGGCGCCGGTATTCAAGCAGATATTAAAACGATGACAATGAACGGTGTTTATGCGATGAGCGCAATAACTGCACTTACGGCGCAGAACACGACCGGCGTTACCGGGATTTCGGAAGTAAGTCCCGATTTTTTAAGAAAGCAGATCGACATGGTCTTTGAGGACATCAGACCAGACGCAGTCAAAATAGGTATGGTTTCAAGCTCGGAGCTGATCGAGGTTATTGCGGAACGGCTCAGAACTTACAAAGCGAAAAATGTGGTTGTTGATCCCGTTATGGCTGCGACAAGCAATGCAAGACTTATCAGAACCGAAGCGATCAAAACGCTCGAGGCCGAGCTTTTTTCGATCGCAGAGGTGATCACGCCGAATATTCCCGAAGCGGAGATCTTGTCCGGAGGTGTTATTAAATGTAAGGACGCTATGATCGCCGCGGCAAAGTCGATTTATGAGAAGCACGGCTGTTCGGTTTTGCTGAAGGGCGGTCACAGTGTTAATGACGCAAACGACCTTTTATACTCAAACGGTGAATACACATGGTTTGAGGGGAAGCGAATCGACAACCAGAACACCCACGGAACAGGCTGTACGCTGTCGAGTGCGATCGCTTCGAATCTTGCGAAGGGGTTCGATCTCGAGACTTCGGTCAGGAGAGCAAAGGATTATATTTCGGGGGCACTTTCGGCAATGCTTGACCTCGGAAGAGGAAGCGGTCCGATGAATCATGCATTTAATTTAAACGGTGAGTTTGCCGGATCATTCGATATAACTTGACTTGAATACGATGAAAGGAAATAAAGTAATTATGAGAAACTACAAAACGCAAATGGAGGCTGCCAAAAAGGGGATTATAACTCCTGAAATGGAGATCGTGGCAAAGAAAGAGTACATCGATCCGGAGAAGCTTCGTGAGTCGGTTGCGAGAGGAGAGGTTGCTATTCCGTGCAACGTCAACCATAAGTCAATTTCTCCCGAAGGGATAGGAATGGGACTGCGCACAAAGATCAACGTCAATCTCGGAATCTCGGGCGACCGTAAGGATTACGACTTGGAAATGAAAAAGGTTGATATGGCTATCAGGTATGGTGCCGAGGCGATCATGGATTTGAGCAATTACGGCAAAACCCACGAGTTCAGAACAGCACTCATCGAAAAATCTCCTGCGATGATCGGCACAGTTCCGATGTATGACGCTATAGGATATCTTGAGAAGGATCTGGTCAATATAACTGCCGATGACTTCCTGAGCGTTGTAAGGGCGCACGCGGAAGAGGGTGTTGATTTCATGACGATCCATGCAGGAATAAACCGCCGTGCAGTGGAGGCATTCAGACGTGAAAAACGTAAGATGAATATTGTTTCAAGAGGCGGCTCGCTTCTTTTCGCGTGGATGATGATGACAGGAAACGAAAATCCCTTCTGTGAGCATTATGATGAGGTTCTCGAGATCCTACGTGAGTATGATGTTACGATCAGTCTCGGAGACGCTCTCCGTCCGGGCTGCATCGATGACAGTACCGATGCAGGTCAGATCTCGGAACTTATTGAGTTGGGAGCGCTCACAGAACGTGCATGGGCAAAGGATGTTCAGGTTATGGTTGAAGGTCCCGGTCATATGGCAATGAATGAAATTGAAGCAAACATGAAGCTTCAGAAGAGGATCTGCCACAATGCACCGTTTTATGTTCTCGGCCCGTTGGTCACGGATATTGCTCCCGGATATGACCATATCACATCGGCGATCGGCGGCGCTATTGCGGCGGCAAGCGGCGCAGATTTTCTTTGCTACGTGACACCCGCCGAACACCTGCGTCTGCCTGACGTGAATGATGTTAAGGAAGGAATTATGGCGAGCAAAATCGCAGCTCATGCCGCGGATATTGCAAAAGGTGTCCCGCATTCGAGGGATAGGGACAACGAAATGGCGGCAGCTCGTCATAAGCTTGATTGGGACGCGATGTTTGAGGCAGCCATTGACCCCGAAAAAGCGAAGGCGTATTATGAAAGTACACCGCCTGCCGAGAGACATACCTGTTCGATGTGCGGAAAGATGTGTGCAGTACGCACCACCAACATGATACTCGAGGGTAAAACCGTCGAATTTTGCGACGAATAATTTTCGTCACCATTAGCCCCCGCTTCCTTAAGGAAGTGGGGGCTAATGGGATTTGTGGAGCTTCACTCCTAAAAATACCAGTATATACTGTATTTATACAGTGCTAAATATCGAATTTTATGCATAAACCGGTTTTTAATATTAAGGCAATCTTTGTGCGGTGTTGCCTTAAAAAGAATTTTGTATGTGCATATTCATAAAAAGTTATCAAAATGTTCATTTACAAATGTTCACTTTTATGGTATAATCCAAATGTTACCATTTAGATACCGGGGGATTTGACCATGTTAAAAAATAAGATAGCCGCTTTCCTTGTCGCTGTGGCTTTCGCTGCAGGCAGCATGCCTATATCGGTGTCCGCCGCCTCAAATCCTGTAATGGGAGATGTAAATGCGGACGGAATAGTTGACGCAACCGATTCCCTTTTGACTTTGAGAGCCTCGATCGATCTCGAAGATCTGTCAAACGGACAGTTTAAATATGCCGATACAAACAATGACGGCATGATAGACAGTTATGACGCAATAACTATTTTGAGACTGACTATAGTTTCACCGGAAAATATATCAGTCACCGAAGTTCCTTTTCGTCTCGGAACGCCTGCAGACGGAATCGACGTCTCGTTCTGGCAGGGTGATATTGACTTTGAAAGGGTTAAGAAAAGCGGAATCGATTTCGTGATAATAAGAGCCGGAGGGGCAACGGACAACCCTGCTGAAAATCATCCGAATATAGACCCGCGGCGTCAGGGGGTTGACGCTCAGTTTGAAAAAAATTATAAGAAGGCCAAAGCAGCAGGACTTAATGTTGGTGTTTACTGGTATTCTTTTGCAGAAACCGTTGAGCAGGCCGAAAGAGAAGCCGAGTCGTGTCTTCGGGCTATTGAAGGGAAACAGTTTGAATATCCCGTTTTCTATGACATTGAAAACAAATATCAATTTGAAAAGGGAAAAGAATTCTGTTCTTCGATCATGGAGACATTCTGCGGAAAGATAAAAGACAATGGTTATTATTCAGCTTTCTATATGTCGACATTCTATGCAACAAACTATCTTAGTGATGATATCAAAAGTACATATGACTGTTGGCTGGCTCAGTGGTCCGGTGATGTTGCATATCGCAGTCCATACGTAATGTGGCAGTATTCCACGGGAAGAGTTGACGGTATAAACGGAGATGTGGACGTTGATTACAGCTACGTAGACTATCCGCTTTATATCAAGTTCTTGGGTGTTAACGGCTGGAACTGAATAAGGAACTGTTCATCAATAACTTTTCATTTCCGCTTGTCTATAGCAAACCAAACAAATATCCAGACAAGTTCGGCGCGCAGGCGCACGCATGGCTGTGTCATCGTCCTTGAAATACGCC
>CACYDE010000373.1 GCA_902773045.1 uncultured Ruminococcus sp.
ACTAACGTATTTCAAGAAAATTTAACGCAGTTCAGGGCAAATTAGACAAGCAGAAATGAAAAGTTATTTATAAACAGTTCCTTAATCAGAGATCAGTGGTTCCTTAACTATTTTATGCGCATACAGTCGGTATGTTTTTCCCCGAGCAGCTGTAACAGTTGCACAAAAAAAATAAATAAATTCAGTGAAAACTGTTGACAAGAGAACGGCAAAGTCGTATAATAATGCGTAAGCAATAAATTTGCATATTTTTGTAAATTATGATAAATCTATGCGTATATACAGGCTATGGCTTGTTATTTTGAGCTAAATTATATTTGTGAAGCTTTTTTGTGAAATTTTAACGGTTGGCGTTGCAGCATAATATACCGAAGGTTTAAGGAGAGCTATGAAATACAAAATAATAGACAAAAAATACAGATTCATTTCCGCCTTTGATACGGATAACGGCGCATACGTTCGCACCGCTATCATAGACGATGACATGGGCGCTCGATTTAATCAGTGTTTCCTTAAGGCAACACCGCGAGATAATGGGAGAGATTCAGATGAGTAAGATCGCGCATAAAAAGGAAAATGGGGAATCAGTCCAGACTATTCGTGAGCACAGTCTTGCAACAGCCGAGCTTGCAGGCAGCTTTTCAATACCCGAACTTCGGCAGATCATTTATAATATATCGCTTCTTCACGATATCGGGAAATATCAGCCCTCATTTCAGGAGAGAATTGGCGGAAAGAATATACGTGTCGATCATTCCACCTGCGGAGCGATAGAGGCGAAAAAGCTTTTCGGCAATCGTCCGGGTTCGCTTATTGCTCAATTCTGCATAGCAGGGCATCATTCGGGAATACCTAACGGAGGAACGCCTGCCGACACAAAGGATGATGCCTCTCTTTACGGCAGATTGAAAAGAGAGAACGAACTTGAAGATTACTCCGACTACAAAACAGATATCACAGTTGAACAGATTGACGAAAAGGCAGTTAAAGATTATATGCTGAAAGCGGCTGCCGACTCCGAAGGTTTGCTCGAAGTGTTTGCTTTTACAACGCGGTACTGTTTTTCGTGTCTGACCGACGCGGATTCTCTCGACACCGCAGGATTTTGCACCGGGAGGGAAGATATAGAGCTGACATCAAATTTTGATGAATGTCTGAAAAAAATTGATGCAAAGCTTGATTCATTCAAACCCGAAACGGAGCTTCAAAAAGCTCGTTCAATTGTTCAGGCACAGGTTTATGATAAAACAGATAAAAGCTCGGACATATATCTGATGAATATGCCAACAGGCGGTGGAAAAACGCTTTGCAGTATGAAGTTCGCTTTAACAAGAGCAATTAAAACGGGTAAACGACGCATAATTTATGTGATACCATACAACAGCATTATAGATCAGACCGTGTCGGTTTTTGAGGATATCTTCGGGGAAAGCGCGGGGATACTGCGTCATCAATCTTCTTTTTGCATAGATGATACCGACTTTGACGAAGATTATAAAACGCTTGTTAAAAACGCAGCGGAAAATTGGAACGCACAGATCATTATAACAACATCGGTTCAGTTCTTTGAATCGTTCTATGCAAACAAGCGCAGCAGGCTGAGAAAACTTCACAATATGGCGGACAGCATTATTATTTTTGACGAAGCACATATGATGCCGACGGAGTATTTGCAGCCGTGTTTAAGAGCCGTATCTCTTATAACAAAACTGCTTAACAGTGAAGCCGTATTTCTTACCGCAACTATGCCCGATTTCGAAAAGCTGATAAGCCGATATTCCATTAAAGAAACCGGAATTGCGGAGCTTGTGGCGGATAAGTCGCAGTTCGGTCTGTTTAGAAAGGGCAATTTTGTGAACATCGGTGAAGTAACGGAAGAAAGGCTTATTGCAGACGCTGCTTCAAAGTCTGCCTCACTGATAGTCGTAAACAAACGAGCTGACGCTTCAAAACTTTATGATCTTGCTCCGGGCGACATAGGCAGCAAGTTTCATCTCTCGACATATATGACAGCATTTGACAGAAAGCGTGTGATAGACGAGATAAAACAAAAACTCGATGCTCTTTACAGAGATTATCCCGACGGTGTAAATGTTCCGGAAGACAGGCGGATCATCGTTGTTTCAACATCGCTCATAGAGGCGGGAGTCGATCTCGACTTCTTTGCTGTCTACAGAGAATTGTCGGGGCTTGACAGTATACTCCAGGCAGGCGGTCGCTGCAACAGAGAGGGAAAGCGTAAAAATGCATCTGTCTATATCTTTAATTTTGGCATTCCGTCCAATAGACATGATGTGAACACCGCAAAAGCGCTGCTTGAAAAATACGAGGATATTTCTTCGCCGGAATGTATAACAGAGTATTACGATAAGCTGTACAATTTTAATGACGATATAATTCGCAATAGATCAATAGCAAAAGATGTTACAAAGCCTCAGTCACTTCCGTTCGCTGATTATGCGAGAGATTTTCGTATGATAGACAGCAATACGGTTTCTGTTGCCGCAGAGTGTGATGAAGAAAGCACGCAGCTTATTTTGCAGCTTAAAGCAACAGGATTTACGAACCACCGAAAACTGCAAAAGTACACATTTACCGTGTATGAATACGAACTTAAAAAGCTCATCGAAGCAGGTACGGTTAAACAGTACGGCGGCGTTTGGTGTTTGGTAAACAACGATCAATACAGCAGAGAAAAAGGCGTTGCATTTGAAACGCAGGATTTTTACTTATGAAGGAGAAATTACATGAGCAGAGGGTTTAAGATAATAGTGCAGGGAGATTATGCGCTTTTCACACGTCCTGAAATGAAGCTTGAAAGAGTAAGCTACGATGTGCCGCCGCCCGGTGCGCTTGAAGGATTATTAAAGAGCATCTATTGGAAGCCTGCGATAAGTTATGAAATAGATAAGATCATCGTGTTTAATCCGATCAATTTTACAAACGTGCGGCGCAACGAAGTCAAGGAGAAGATATCTTTGCAAAGCATTACCGGACAGATGAACGGCAAGGGCGCAGACCCGTGCGTTTATACGTCGGATGACCGCACACAGCGTGCTTCCATGCTGCTTAAAGATGTGTGCTACGGTATCGAATTTCACTTTAACATGACGGGTCTCAAAAGCACGAATGACGATGAGGACGAGAAGAAGCATTATAACATAATCAAACGGCGGTTGGAAAAAGGTCAGCGCTTCAGAACGCCGTGCTTAGGCTGCGCCGAATTTCCCGTGAAAAGGATCGAGCTTGTCGAGGATTTTGATCTCGGCATGATAAGCCCCGAGATACTTTCGATGGGCGACGTCGATCTCGGATTCATGAGCTACAAGGTCGAGTTTGAAGATAAAGGCATACCGATCAATAACGATTGGGAGCATCCTGTATTCTTGGACAAAGCAACCACAAAATATTACAGACCTCACATGATAGGCGGCGTGATAGACGTTCGGAAATACAGGGAGGTGATGAAATGCTGATACAGGCATTATGCGATTATTACGATGAACTTGCGAAGGACGGAAAGGTTGTACCGGAGGGGTACTCCGAACAGGCGGTGCATTATCTGATAGCGCTTACGCAGGAAGGGAAAATTGACAGTATAATAGATTATCGTACAAAAACGCCGTATGAAGCAGCCGGAGGCAAAACAAAGGAGCGGTTCGATCCACGCATTATAACCCTGCCGCAAAGGACGGAAAAGCCGGGTATTGATTCTAATATAATTGAGCATCGTCCGCTATATATTTTTGGACTTAATTTAGAAAAAGACAAAGAAAAAAAGATGGATTTTTTTTCGCCGACAGATAAGACAGAAAAAGCAAAAAAATCACACGAAGCATTTGTGCAGAAAAATCTTGAGTTTACGCAAGGGATAGATTCACCGATAGTCAACGCTTACCGGAATTTTATCATCGGATGGATCCCGGAAAACGAAACGGAGAATCCATTTCTTGTTTCGCTCGGAAAAGAGTATAAAAGCTCATATTTTGCTTTCTGTTTAGCCGAAGATCACGATGTTCTGCTGCATGAGGATATGCTTATCCGAAAACGAGCTGCCGAGCTTTCGGGCAGCGGAGAAGAAGATGGAGATAATTCCCGGCAGTGCGCCGTTACGGGAGAAAGACTTCCCATCGCAAGAATACACGGAAAGATCAAGGGCGTTGCGGGTGGTCTTTCGTCGGGAACGGTTCTTATTGGTTATAAAACATCGGCAGGCTGCTCTTACTGTAACGAACAGTCCTATAACAGCAATATATCCGAGCTTGTAATGAAAAAATACACATTCGCTCTCAATAAACTGCTTGGTGACAGACGGCACAAAACGATAATTGATGATGTTACCGTTTTATATTGGGCGACCGGAGGAGAGAAGAACGAGCGGTGCAGCGATCTTTTTGATTCGTTTTTTAACGATGACGGAAGCGATGAGACAGACAATAAAATGGATAAAGCTCAGACAAAGCAGATGCTTAAAGATACGTTTGAGCTTGCAAAAAGCGGTGAGCTGACGAAAGACAGATTATCGGCACTTGCGGAAATAGACGACAGCATTGATTTTTACATTGTCGGTCTGAAGCCTAACGCTTCACGTTTGGCGGTCAAGTTTATTTACAGGCGAAGGTTTGCGGATATTCTGTTTAGTATTGCAAAACATCAAGCAGATATGACGATCATAGGCAGAGATAAAAGAGTACCGCTGTGGAAACTCAAAAAGGAGCTGATATCGCCTAAAAGCAGTAATCAGAATGTCGATTCGTCATTGCTTGGCGCAGTATTCAAGTCGATCATTTACGATTCACCGTACCCCGTATATCTGCTTTCAACGCTCGTTACAAGGGCAAAAACAGATAGAGCTATAAATGCTGTTCGTGCAGGCGCGATAAAAGCCTGCATAAACAGAAAGTCAAGAGCGGCGAACGAAAAGGAGGAATTACAAGTGGCTCTCGATATCAATAATACTAATCAGGCGTACCTTTGCGGAAGACTTTTTGCAGTTCTTGAAAGGATACAGAAACAAGCCTTGGGGGATGTGAACAGGTCTATCAAGGACGCGTATTTTGCGTCTGCGGCTTCAAAGCCTTCACTCGTTTTTCCGAAGCTTCTTTCACTTTCTCAAAACCACCAAAAGAAACTCGATGAGGGCAGGAACGTATATTACAATAAGCTTATCGAAGAGATCATAGATAAGCTTGAAGGGCAGTTCCCCGACACGCTTTCTCTTGCCGATCAGGGCAAGTTTATGATAGGCTATTACCATCAGGATAAGGACTTCTACACAAAGAAAAACAAGGAGGATAAGCAGTAATATGATCAGCAACAGATATGATTTTGTAATGCTTTATGATGTAGAGAATGGCAACCCGAACGGAGATCCGGACGCGGGCAACGCACCTCGTATTGATGCGGAAACAGGCTATGGTTATGTGACCGATGTTTGCATCAAACGCAAAATAAGAAATTATGTGGAGCTTGTCAAGGGCGGCGAACCGGGATACAACATTCTCATCAAGGCGGACAAATCTCTCAACACAAAGTTTGAGAACGCTTACAAGGAAGAAGGTCTTTCCAGATCCGACAACAAGAAGATCGACGCGATCAACAAGGCGCGCAGTTTTATGTGTAAAAACTACTACGACGTTCGAACATTCGGCGCAGTAATGTCGACCGGCGATTATCCCTGCGGAATAGTCAGAGGCCCTGTTCAGATCAATTTCTCACGCAGTCAGTCTCCGATAAATATTCAGGAAGTGACCATCACAAGACAAGCCCGCACTACCGATGACCGTATGGAAACAGGCTCTACGGAGATCGGAAAAAAGAGCGTTATTCCCTATGCGCTTTACCGCGCCGAAGGTTATGTCTCCGCTGCTCTTGCAAACAAGACAACGGATCTTTCCGAGGACGACCTGGAGCTTCTCTGGACTGCAATAATCAATATGTTTGAGGAAGACCATAGTGCGGCAAGAGGTAAAATGTGCATGAGAAAGCTCATAGTTCTCAAGCATGATAATGTGCTCGGAAACTGTCCGTCTCATATTCTGTTCGACAAGATAACTATTGAAGAGAATACATCCGTTCCGAGAAAATACTCCGATTACACCATAATTATCGACCGCTCTATGCCCGAAGGCGTAGAAATGATAGAAAAGCTATGACAGAAAGTGACGTTTCTATAAGATCAATACAGCATTTTCTGTACTGTCCGCATCGATGGGGACTTATCGAAATAGACTGCGCATGGTCGGAAAATTACTATGTTACAAAATCCAATTTGATGCACAAAAGAGTGCATGACAACGGTGGATACAGATCAAGAGCGAAAACAGTGTACACGGCTGTTTCTGTATATAACGATCTGCCCGAATATTGTCTTTACGGTGTGACAGACTGTATTGAGGTTGATTCTTCGGGGCAATACGCCATTGTGGAATACAAACCGACAAAACCGAAATCGTCAGATTACAATTATGATGATTTGATGCAGGTATTTGCGCAAAAAATATGCGCTGATCATGTTTTCGGCTGTGACTGTGTCGGTTATTTATACTATGCCGATGTAAAAAAGCGCATCAAACTCCCTCTTTCGGAGGACTACGAAAAGTATGACAAAGAACTCAGGCGAATTCTTGCAGAAATAAACGAGTATCGTCGGAAAAGCTTGATACCTCCTATCAGAAAAGGTCAGAAATGCAGCGGCTGTTCAATGAAAAACATATGTATGCCCAAGATCAAACATAACAGCAGCGTCGGAAGTTCGATCAAGAAACTATTGGAGACACCGGTATGAGAAAGCTTTTAAACACATTGTATATTACAAACGAAAACGCTTATTTGGCTCTTGACGGAGAAAACCTTGTGTGCAGGCTCGAAAATGAGAACAAGTTTCGCATTCCTTTTGACAATATAGAGAATGTTATATGTTTTAATTATTTGGGCTGTTCTCCTGCTGTTATGGGAAAATGTGCAGATAAATGTATTCCCATCAATTTTGTATCACCGGAAGGCAGATTCCTCGCAAAGGTGTGCGGTGAAACCAAGGGCAATGTTTATCTCAGAGTAGCTCAAATTGATAATTTCCGTGAAAATCAGATCGTGCTTGCGCGAAACACAATGTCGGCAAAATTCTGCAATTGCGTTCAAACTCTCAAAAGAACGCTGCATGATGTGCCTCAATTACGTCAGGACGAACAGATCGGAAGAACGATAGAAACTCTTTCCTCCGGTACTGAACGGCTTCTTGAAGCAGCGTCGGTCGAAGAGATAATAGGTATAGAGGGGAATTGTGCTCATGCTTATTTCTCGGTATTCAATAAGATGATAACAAATGCGGATGAAGCTTTTAAATTCGAATATCGAAACAAGCGGCCGCCGCTTGACGCCGTTAACGCCATGCTGTCATTTGTTTACACGCTTTATACTACTGAATTTGCCTCGGCGCTGGAGACGGTCGGACTTGACAGCTACATCGGTTACTGTCATTCACTCCGAAGCGGACGATCGTCGCTTGCTTGTGATCTTGTTGAAGAAACCAGATGCCTTGCGGAACGTTTTGTCCTCACAATGATAAACCTTCGCATAGTTTCCGAAGACGATTTCGAAAAGCAAGTATCGGGAGCTGTACTGCTGAACGACAGCGGCAGGAAAAAGGTGATTACACGCTGGCAGGAAAAGAAGCGTACCGACTATACGCACCCATACCTCAAACAAAAAATACAGTTTGGGCTTATTCCGTATGTTCAGAGTAATCTTTTTGCAAAGTATATCAGAGGAGATATTGAA
>CACYDE010000374.1 GCA_902773045.1 uncultured Ruminococcus sp.
CGGCAGTATGCCTGCAAGATTTCTGTACACTCTGACGAAAAAATCTACTGCGCATCTTCGGCACAATCTCTGTGCGGTATTGCCTTAGATCGATAATTTTGCCTGCCGTGAGTATATCGCTGCGCCATTCGGGTTATACTCTCAATATAGTAAAATTTATGCAGGGAGTGTTAACTGTGAAAAAAAGAAAAATTATAATTTCCTTGGCTTTGATATTTTCGATATTGACAGTTTTTGTTGTGGGTGAAAACAGAGCTTCCGCTCTTTCAAAGTATGGCTCAAGCGGAAGCGAGGTCACTCGGATCCAACAGAAATTGAATTCTCTCGGTTATTATAACGGCCCTGTCGACGGTATCTACGGAACGAAAACAAAAGACGCCGTGATCGCGTTTCAGAAAAGCTGCGGTCTGACTCCGGACGGGGTCGCAGGCTCGAAAACTCTGACATATCTCGGACTTTCGTCCTCATCGAACAATTACGGCTACACCCAGAGCGAGATCGAACTTCTTGCGCGAACGATATCGGCCGAATCAAGAGGCGAACCGTATGAAGGTCAGGTCGCCGTTGGGGCGGTGATCCTGAATCGAATCGAACACCCATCGTTTCCGAATACTCTTGCGGGAGTAGTGTATCAATCGGGTGCGTTTTCGTGTATGGACGACGGTCAGATCAACGAGCCTGTTCATGAAACGAGCAAGCGCGCCGCGATTGACGCCCTGAACGGCTGGGATCCCTCGGGCGGAGCGATCTACTATTACAACCCCGTGACAGCAACCAGCAAGTGGATCAGGTCGCGTCCGATCATGGTGACAATAGGTTCTCACGTCTTTTGCTCCTGATGAATATTCACCGAATTCTAAATTTTATATAATATAAGATCTATTGCAAGGTTTTTAATAATTGAATTGACAGAAAATCTTGTTTATATATATGTGTATGTTTTTTTTGAGATATCAATCTGAAATTTATATGTTCAAAGTGTGAATGTTTGGAAAATAAAAAAAATTGTAAAAAAATTTCTAAAAAGTATTGTTTTTATTTCGTTTCTTTAGTAATATTAATATAGATACTTTATCTACCTAAAAAAATTTTTTTACAAGGGGGATCATTAAATATGAGTGTTCCAAACAGCGCAAGTAATCCTTACGCAAGAAATCTTAACGTAGTTAAGATGTATTTCAGAAAGCCTATGGCTTTGATCATCTCAATTCTTTCTCTCGCAGTTCTGGTTATGGATTTCATGATCAATTCGTCTGCCAAAAAATTACAGGACTCCTTGATGGAGCTTGTTCCTGCCGATTCGGGCGTGGAGATCACAGCGTCGTCTTCGTCGAACGGCGTTCTGGGATATCTTATCTCGGGAGTTGTGGTTGCGTGCTTCTTCATGATATTCCTGTTTTCCAAGAATCCGAGCGGAAATCCTTCGCCGTTTTTCGCCGTTCTTCATGTAATGTCGGTCATTGAACTGGTCGTAACGGCTCTTGGTTCGATCCTGATCGTTGTTGTCGGTCTTGTTTCGATCCTGTCCATCGACACGGTTGCAACTTATGCCATCAACAATATTCCCGGCTTTGAGAGTATCAACCCCGATGAGATCGAACGAAGCGTTCAATCATTTAAGCCGACGCTCTTCCTCGGACTTGCGATCGTTGTTGCGATCCTTGCGGTCGTTCTTGTTTATATCAACGCTCAGACTGCTTTCCTTAAGTCATGCAGACGTTCCTGCAAAGAGCCCAGCCTTTTCACAAAGGGCGCTTCGACTTACGGAAATCTTTCGATCGTTCTCGCGCTTCTCCAGCTTGTCGGAATCGTTGTTATTTACTCCGCGCTGAAGGACGCAGAGGGGCTTGCCGAAACAGGTCTCAACGTAAGCGTTGATTTCTCTTCGATCCTTACACCTATGCTTGCTTACATGATCGCTTCCGCGCTGGTGACTCTCTTCAAGGGAACATTCGCCAAGGGCTGGATCCCGTTCTCAAAGGAAAACGAGACATACGTTTATTCCGCAGCTTCCGCTGCTTCGCGTTCTCCCGAAGCTAACCCGATCGCTACTTACAAGTCAACGACAAGAAGAGCGAATGACGCGGTTAAGCAGAGTCAGCCGTATCTCTACGGTGAGGAACCGAATAATGATCCTAACAAAAAATCTTCTTATATCCCCGAGGAACTCCAGAATGACTATCCGCCGCAGTTCGATCAGGCTCAGGGCGGTATGATGGATCCTTTTATGGGCGGCGATCCCTTTGCTCAGCCCATGCAGCCGATGGGCGGCGATCCTTTCGGCGGTGATCCGTTCGGTCAGTCTCCGATGGGCGGAAATCCTTACGGACAGGCTCCCGATACCCAGAATCCTTACAATAACGGAATGATGTGATCGTTCATTCGAATTTTCTAATTTAAAACCAAATTTTCCCACTCATGTTTTTCATGAGTGGGATTTTTTTGGGGGTCTATCTGTAAAATAGTATATACAAAGTTTTCACTGTGATAAAAATCTTTATATATAATAACATATTATATTATAATTTTATTCATAAATTCATAAACAATAGATTTTATTCATATAATAAATTACCAAACTTTTATTTCCTGAATTTTTTCGAAGAAAATAATATTGACAAAATGAAATCCATGTGGTAGTATTTATGTAAATTATAAATACATCGCACGCAATACATATTTTATGCATATCATAATTGAAATTCGCATAAATTATGATGTGGTTATTGTGAGTTTTTGTTTGAACAAGGGAATCGGTTATGAAAGAGACTAAAAAAGACAAAGATATCCGAACCGAAGACAATATCTCGGCAGGCGAGCTTGCCGGTGATTTCGTTTTCACGTTTCTTCTTACTTTTTTTCTGATTATTGCTGTGGCTCTCGTCGGATTTAAACTGATGGGATTCAATATTCTCACCGTTGACAGCGGAAGCATGGAACCCGTTTACGGTGTTGACAGTCTGATTTTCGTAAAAAAAGCAGAGCCTGAAACTATCGTAAATAACGATATCGTGACATACGTTTTCAATGAGGACGGGGATCTCGTGACTCACCGTGTTGTGGGAATAGATCGGATGAACCGAACGTTCACGACCAAAGGCGACGCGAACGACTTGCCTGACAGCGAACCTGTTTTGTGGGATAATGTCGTGGGGAAGGTCGTTTTCGGAGTCCCGAAAGTCGGAGCTGCTTTCAGAGAGATCACCGCCCCGGAGAACAGAACAAAGGTCATCGCGATCATCGTTGTTCTTGTGACGGTAACAGTTGTTGGGGAGATCGCAGGTTCGGTCAGAGAAAAAAAGAAACGTTCCGAAAAAGCTGAATGAGTTGCCTTTTCAGCGGTGAATTTATGTTTTGCTCATTGATTTGCAGTCCGTTATTCGTTTCCGCGGATAAAACGGAGTGTGAATTTTTGAAATATATTTTAAAGGGGTTTTAATGAAATGGAAAAGAAAAGAATGCGAAAAATCGCAGTTGTTACGGCGATGGCATGCGCTGTTGCTGCAATGGGAATCGTCGCTCCGACTTTGGCGTGGCTTTCCGACAGCAGTGCATCCGTAACAAACACCTTTAAGGGTGAAAGCGTAACGGTTTCCATTGACGAAGCGCCTGTTGATGCAGAAACAGGAAAGAAGATCGACGGCGAAAGAGTTCTTTCAAACGATTACATGATCGTTGCGGGAAGAGTTCTCGACAAGGATCCGACTCCGACCGTGAAGAAGGGCAGCGTTGAGTCAGCCGTTTATGTCAAGGTTACGAACGGTGATCCTTCGATTTTTACACCGAACTATGACGCCGAAAACTGGACGAAGATATCGGGTGATGACGAAAGCGCTGTTTACAGATACAGCACAACCGTCAACGCTTACAAAACGGAAGATGACGTCACTCTCAGTCCTGTTTTCACAACGGTCACGGTTTCGGAAGATTTCACGGGTCTGGAAGACGATGTGAACATTACGGCTCAGGCTTATGCGGTTCAGGCCGAGGGACTTGTAAACGGAGACGATTTCACTAAAGCCGACGCTCAGGCATTAAGCTATTTCAATGTTAAGTGATTAATTTAACTTGTTGTGCTATAAAAAACGATATTAAAGTTTTGATCAAACTTTTTCAAAAGGTTGCGGTTTCCAAAGGCAGAGCCTTTGGTCGCTGACGCAGCAAATCAGCGTAGAAAATAAACTGCACTCAGCGAAATCGGACTA
>CACYDE010000375.1 GCA_902773045.1 uncultured Ruminococcus sp.
ACGTTAGTATTCCTGCAAAAATTTGCCTTGTTCAGAACAAATTATCCTAAGCTTAAATTGAAAATTTATTTCTTCACAGTTCCTTAATAGGATATTTATTTTTAAAGAAATGCAGCATTTCTTTAAGTTGAGGACATTGCTTATCCATTCAATACATAAAAGTATACGCACGACGTCCGTCTGCGTATACGGCATAACCGCATGAAAGAGTATATTTAATATCATTTTTTGAATCCGGTTCTTTCGCCGGAGATCCATCTTTCGTCCATTCAATAAGCTTTCTCACGAATCCGGGAGTAATACATTCGGTCGATTCTACAGGAAGAAAAAAACGTCTCCAAAAGTGACTTTCTTCACCCTTAAAAACACGTCCCGTGCTGACTATATAATTGGACGAAACAGGATAGACCAAAACCAGCCTCTTATCCTCCGAACAGATATGCAGCAGGATCAGCGGACTGTCATGATCCTTGGAAACATACCAGACGTAATTCTCACCGCCGCAGACTATTTTCCGTCTGCCTTTTTTTCTCACTGCCATAAAATCACCCCTCGGAACATTTCGGATCGTTCCAAATTATAACAAAAAGGAGCGATAAAACTACCGCTCCCAAACTATCTTTTTGTGCCTTTTTATCTCATAACCCAAAGATCACTGCTTCGGATAAACAGAAACCTTCTTACGGTCACGGCCAAGACGCTCAAAACGTACAACGCCGTCAGCCTTAGCGAACAATGTATCGTCGGAGCCACGACCTACATTCTCACCGGGATGAATGTGTGTTCCACGCTGCTTAACGAGGATATTTCCTGCGAGAACGAACTGACCGTCCGCACGCTTTACGCCGAGACGCTTAGACTCGGAATCACGACCGTTCTTTGTGGAACCCATACCTTTTTTATGAGCAAAAAGCTGAATATTAACCTGTACCATGATTTACACCTCCGTATATTTTACGATAATAAAATTACTGTACTGCTCTTCAAGAGAGAGCAAATGCAGCTTTAACCCCTGCAGAATCTCTCTGCATGCTGCTGCGTGCTTTGATAAAATTCTCAACACCGCTTCTCCGTCCTCGATCTCGACTTCCGCGTCAATATGAATGACATCGGTTATTGTATTAATAACCAAGTATACAGCCGAACTCACCGCGGCGCAGACAATATCCTCGCCCTCTTCGGCGTAGCCGCTGTGACCGTGGACATGAAACCCAAGCAAATCGCCGTTTTTCCCGGTGTAGAAATCTATCTCGGTCATTATGCAATAGACACTGTAACGATCTCAACCTGAGTGTAAGGCTGTCTGTGACCCATCTTTCTCTTTTCGCCCTTCTTCGGCTTATAAGTAGAAACTGTGATCTTCTTTCCCTTACCGTTTTTGAGAACCTTACCTGTTACGGAAGCCTTTGCAACAAAAGGATCACCTGTCACGAACTCGCCCTGTGTTCCTACTGCTACAACATCAAAGTTTACTGTTTCATCTGCTTCAGCGTTAAGCTTTTCAACGAAGATAACGCTACCTTCTTCAACCTTGTACTGCTTACCGCCTGTTTCAATAATTGCGTACATTTGCAGACACCTGCACTTTCTTTATAAGACTCGCTATCAACTATCAATTTCCTCGGGAAACGACCTTGTGGGCGCGGACATTTCTCATTCCGTCTTAACTGCCCATGATAAGCGGCATACTGATTATAACATTAAATGTCAAGCCTTGTCAAGGAATAATTGAGATTTTCCGAATTTTTATGACGGAAGATATTTCGAAGATCATCGGAAAATTAAGGCAAATTGCAGCTGTAGTGAACGGCATTGTTTTTTTGGCTCTGTAAATCATTCTATCCGGATTTAAGGCAACACCGATAACCGCCCTCAACCTAAATGCCAACAGAACGGTCAGATCACAACAAATACGTTTTAACTTTCGATCTTGGTTTTTTATATTACTGCTTTCACGATGTCACCATCACCCCCAAACCCCCTCTTCCTCAAGGAAGAGGGGGCTTCAGGGGATTTGGGGAGCGAAGCTCCCCAAATCCCCTTACATAGCTATTCAAAGCTGTATTTTTAGAGTGATAAATACTGAATTATATGTGTGCGAAAAGATTCCGAACAGGCTCTCAGGAAAGCCGACCCACAAAATCTTCATATCCAAACGACTTTACAAGTATCTCTTCGCCTTCCGAGTTCCTGTAAACAATATCGGGAAGCTTCATTCCGTTGAATGTGTTCGTTTTGACCATAGTATACAGCGCCATGTCCTCGAAAGTCAGAATGTCTCCTTCTTCAAGCCGCGCGTCAAACGAATAATCGCCTATCACATCTCCTGCCAGACATGTGGGACCGCCGAGACGGTAGGTATATTTCTTCTCGTTCGGTTTTCCGGAGTTTTGAAGCGGAGGACGATACGGCATTTCGATCACATCGGGTGTGTGACATGCCGCCGAACAATCAAGTATTGCGATATCCATGCCGTTGCGGACGATCTCCATTACGCTCGTCTTTAAAAATCCCGCGTTCAAAACAACAGCTTCGCCCGGTTCGAGATACACCCGAACGTTATATTTCTCTTTAAAATGACGGATAATTTTTTTCAGCAGTTCGATATTATAATCCTCACGCGTGATATGATGACCGCCTCCGAAATTGACCCATTTCATTCCGTAAAGATATTTTCCGAATTTTTCCTCAAAAGCTTTTGCGGTCGTTTCAAGGTCGTCAGAATTCTGTTCGCAGAGAGTATGAAAATGAAGACCGTCAAGCGTCGGAAGAATACTTTCATCAAAAGAAGCCAAAGGACAGCCAAGTCTTGAACCGACCGCACACGGATCGTAGATCGCGTGACCTTCCTGAGTCGAACATTCCGGATTCACCCTAAGCCCCACGGATTTTCCGCGGCTTTTCGCAATTTCTCCGTACTTTTTCACCTGACTGACGGAATTAAAGACGATATCATCCGCGTATTTCAATATTTCTTCAAATTCATCCGCTCTGTAAGCCGGAGAAAAAACGTGAGTTTCGCCTCCGAATTTTTCTTTTCCGAGACGCGCTTCATATAGTCCGCTCGCTGTTGTTCCGCTTAAATATTTTGAAATAAGAGGATACGTATAAAACATTGAAAAGGCTTTCTGCGCCAACAGTATCCTGCATCCGGTTTCGTCCTGCACGGCTCTTAATATTTCAAGGTTTTTAATCAGTAATTTCTCATCGACAAGAAAATACGGAGTCTTTATATTACCGTTCATTTTTATCAGTCCACCAATGTCGGATTTTCGTCGATCTGCCACGGAAGACCGCATTTATTGAGCTGCTCCATATACGGATCGGGATCAAACTCCTCGACAGTATATACGCCCGGCTTGTTCCATTTTCCCGTCACGAGCATCATAGCTCCGATCATGGCGGGAACTCCGGTTGTGTAAGAGATAGCCTGAGAACCTACTTCTCTGTAACACTCCTGATGATCGCAGACATTATATATATAAGCCGTCTTTTCTTTTCCGTCCTTCACGCCCGTGAAAATGCAGCCGATATTCGTTTTTCCGACTGTTCTCGGACCGAGGGTCGCCGGATCGGGAAGAAGCGCTTTCAAAAACTGTATCGGAACGATCTGATGACCCTCGAACTCGATCGGCTCCGTTGAAAGCATGCCGACATTTTCAAGGCAGTTCATGTGAGTCAGATAGCTCTGACCGAAAGTCATGAAGAAACGGATACGCTTAACGTCGGGAATATTCTTTGCGAGCGACTCTATCTCCTCATGATGAAGAAGATACATGTCCTTCTTCCCTACCCGGTCAAAGTCATATTCTCTTTTTATGCTCATCGCAGGGATCTCCACCCAATGACCGTTTTCCCAATAAGACCCGGGCGCGGAAACCTCTCTGAGATTGATCTCGGGGTTAAAATTCGTGGCAAACGGATATCCGTGATCTCCTCCGTTGCAGTCGAGAATATCAATAGTATCTATTCTGTCGAAAAGATGCTTCTGAGCGTAAGCGCAGTAAGCCTGGGTAACTCCGGGGTCAAAGCCCGATCCGAGCAGCGCAGTAAGCCCTGCTTTTTCAAACCTTTCTTTGTACGCCCACTGCCATGAGTAATCGAAATATGCGGAAAAGCCCTCGTCCTTACACCTTTGGTCATATATCTTTCTCCATTCGGGATCGGTAATATCCTCCGGCTCATAATTTGCGGTATCCATATAATTAACGCCGCATTCAAGACACGCGTCCATGATGGTAAGATCCTGATAAGGGAGCGCAATATTCATCACAAGATCGGGCCGGACCTTCTTTATCAAAGCGACAAGCTCTTCGACTTTATCCGCGTCGACCTGTTCCGTCGTAATTTTGGTCGCAGTCTTCCCGTCAAGCTTATCTTTAAGCGCGTCACACTTCGACTTAGTACGGCTTGCGATACATATTTCTTCAAAAACATCGCTGTTCTGACAGCATTTCTGAATTGCGACGCTCGCAACACCGCCGCAGCCTATAACCAATACTTTACTCATAATAAACCATCTCCATTTTTATATATCAAATAATCGTTTTTTCGCAGGACGTTTTAATCAGCGTTTCCTTATGCAATACCGCACAGAGATCGTGCCGAGTGCGGCGCTGACATTAAGTTGTGGATAGTGCATTTAAATCAAACGAAAGTTTCACGAAAATCTTTTATCAGCCGTTTCGATGAACCGTCAAGATAACCGTATGCTTTGCTTACAATTTCATCGGGGATATTTTTGTAATACGCCTCGGCAATACCGCCTGCCATACACGCTATAGTATCGCTGTCGCCCCCGATCGAAATCGCCTTTCTGACTGCGCTTTCATAGCCGCTGCTTTCCAGAAAAGCGACGATCGCCTGAGGAACGGACTCCTTGGAACGGCTTGAAAAACCCGAACCTCTCACATCGTTTAAAGAAAAATCAAGATCAAGACCTGTCTGCTTTTCGACGGTGTTTCTGATCTCGGACTTATCGCTTCCGCTTCGCGCAAGAAAAACCGCAAGCGCAACCGCATAAGCGCATTGGATCGCTTCCGCGTTATGATGTGTGTAATAACAGCTTGCTTCAACCTCTTTTTTTATATCCTTTATATTATCAAATGCGTATCCGATCGGAACTATCCTCATCGCCGCTCCGTTTCCGTAGCTTTTCTGAACGTAAAGCTCCCCGCTCTGCGCCCATTTTGAAAACATAGCTCCATATCCTGCGTTGGGATATCTTTTGTAATATGCCTTGAACCATGCCGCATAAGCGATCTCCGCCTTTTCCGAAACGCCCTTTCTGTCGTTTAACAGCTTTTGCGCCACGGCAAGAGTCATTGCGGTGTCATCTGTGAAATGCGTATATTTTGAAAAAAGAGGGAAATCCTCGCTGAGAACATTTCTCCATTCATAGACCGAACCGATAATATCCCCTATCACGGCGCCTATCATAATTATCACTCTTCCCCTGTTCTGTTTACGATATCAGGCGATTTTCCGCTCGGTTCAAAATTAGTTTTTATAAAATCACGATCGGTTTTTTCACCCGTTGTGTTGTTTGAAACTTCCGGAGCTTTTGCGCTCGGCTCATACGGATAGGGAGGTCTGTAATTGGGATCATAAGGCGGATAGGGAGGATAGGGCGGTTGGTAATTGGGATCATAAGGCGGATAGGGCGGATAATGGTACTGCATCGGAGGATTTCTTTTTCGGTCGATCGCCTTTTTGATGAGTCTTACTATAAAATATGTCAGCCACTGAACGAGAACCGCTAGCAATGCAGCGCAAACGACCAATGTGCTCAGAACCAAAGCGCCCATCTGACCGAACGAATTCACCAATCCCGAAACGTCCGTTCCGTCAACGTAAATTCCGCTTTCACCGGGAACCATCTGATCGATTAGATCGGAGTACACCGCCACTCCGCAGATCATTCCCAACGCTATTATAATTACTGAGGTCACGATCATTATAATTATAGGTTTTTTGCTTTTTTTCTCCATAACAAAACCTCCCTGAATTGTTTTCGTCTTAATATAAAACAATTGACATTTCGGATCATATCCATTTTCCCGTGTTCCGGGTTTTGAAAAGCTTCTCGGGATCTTTCACATAAATTCTGTTGACTGTTCCGCATTTTACACAGACGGAGTAACAAAGCGGTTCTCCCATCAGCGACTGTGAAGCAAGCGGAATATTTCCCGAGCCGCTGCCGGAAAACTCCGCAAAAACATCGTTTCCGCAAAATCCGCATATCGGCTTTTTCATAAATATCACTTCCAATCGGAAATTTATATTTCATTTAACTTGTTGTGCTATTAAAAAACAATATTAAAGTTTTGATCCAACTTTTTCAAAAGGTGGCGGTTTCCAAAGGCAGAGCCTTTGGGCGCTGACGCAGCAAATCACTGTAGAAAATAAACTGCCCTCAGCGAAATCAGCCTAACTGAGATAAGCGAAAAATAATAATAAATCATAAACAAAGACCACTTTCCCGGTCAAGTAACAAAGGCAAGAGCACAGCGAATTGCCGCTTAAAGAAAAAATAAGGTTAACTTAAACTTCCTATACTCGAAATTACACTAAATGAAGAGTCTATCGTTAGTTGTCGATGTAAAGAATAGTTTTCGCTGTCGAATCTGAGATCGTTCTTCGATCAAAGCTATTGTCGTCACCCATACCCACGAACTCATTCAACCGGTTACTCAGAACTCTGTTTAAATTCCGGAAAACACAGTTTCGATAAGGACAAAAAGATAATTAATATGTTGGAATTTTAAGCATTTAATGTTTCAAGAACGTTATATCGTCAAGCGTGAATAGTGTTTTCAAACAAGCCACTATCTATTTGAGGCGCTTTTTCTTAGCTTTTGATTCAAGAACAATATCGAGAACTGTAAGAACGGCAAATATTACATCAAAAATTATATATGTGTAAAGATCATAAACATTGTCAAGCTTTTCCGGATCTTCGGGATCACATCTAACCGTCATCTCCGTTCCCTGTTTCCTGACAAGAAAAAGAGGAATCTGCATAGTCGAATCATAATTCTTCCCGTCAAAATCATAGCTAAGGAACTGTGAAGAAATAAATTTTCAATTTATGCTTAGGATAATTTGTTCTGAACAAGGCAAATTTTTTCAGGAATACTAACGTA
>CACYDE010000376.1 GCA_902773045.1 uncultured Ruminococcus sp.
CTGCGCCTTGCGGCTTGACTTCTTGGTGTGCTGCTGGCACCCTGCACCGAATCTGCTTGATCTTTTGACCAAGATAGTACACAAAAACCACCTTGAAATACGCCCGAAGAAAGTGCCCTTGGGGTACGTCAGTATTCCTGCGGTGTTTTTATGCACTCTCTTGATAAAAATCTACTGCGCATCTTCAGCACAATCTTTGTGCGGTATTGCCTTAATGCATTATTCATTAAAGTGCCAGTGCACCGACATGAAGTTAATCTGCCTTGTTCCTTTATGCCATAACAACCTCATAATGCAGTAATTCACAGAATTACTGCTCAGGAACAAGAGTTATTCTGTTTATCATTTATCATCTGCCTCAAATCATCAATAATACGATTGTCGTAATCATTAGGTGTATCACTAAAAGCATCTTCGGCTATATCGATTAGCTTCAAAGAAATAAGTATCTCATTTTCATATATATTTTCCAAAAGATTTTCAAGTGCTATTCTTTTTTCTCCATATTTAGCTAAATCCTCTGCATCTAAAACCATATCTTTTACAATTTGATTTTCAGAATATTTAAACGACAATTCGCTTAAAAATTTCTCAAACGATTCTTTTTTCATAATTACACCTCAATTCATCTTTTCGGATATCCTGTAATTATACCCTCTCCATTTGGTTCAACTATAACCTCAACATTCAGCCCATGATTTCTTCCATTAACAACATATCTAACAGGATTGCCATTTCTACAAGTGAGTGGAGCATTACGTCCTCCACCATGGCCCGTTGACTGACGCCATTTTGAGTTTGGACTGTTAGCGACATCTTCAATTGCTTTTATTGCATATTCATCTGTCGCGGTGTTGCCTTAACTGTCGGAGCGTCCCGACAGTTTTTCGTCCGACATTGCCGGGTCAACATGTACCATACAGTGCTTTACCTCGGGAAATCCGTTTTCTATTGAATCATGGACTTTTTCTGCGATCTCATGAGCTTTCGTAAGAGAAAGGTCGCCGTCCACAGCTATAACGGTATCAACGTATACACGGGAAGCAAACATTCTTGTGTGAAGAGAAACAAGCGAACGGACTCCGTCCTCATTTTCGATCAGTGTTTTCATTTTCGTTTCTATTTCGTCATCGCAAGCTTTATCAACCATTTTATCAACAGAATCTTTGAATATGTCAACCGCTGCCTTTAAAATGAATAAACATATTACTAAGCTTGCAGCAGGTTCGAGAAAGGAAAATCCCATTCTCGCTCCTGCAATACCTATTAATGCTCCGATCGACGAAAGCGCATCGGAACGGTGATGCCATGCATCTGCCTTTAAAGCTCCGGAGTTGATCCTCTTTGCATAATAGATAGTATATCTGTATAAAAGTTCTTTTACGACTATTGAAACAACCGCTGCAATAAGAGCAAGCATTCCCGGGATTTTTATATTTTCTGTTTCACCTGAATAAATCGTCAGTATTGCCGATTTTCCTATCTCTAACCCTGTGAAAAGAAGTATCACCGACAGTATGATCGATGCCACACATTCCATTCTTTCGTGACCGTAAGGATGTTCTTTATCGGCTTTTTTTGAGGAAACATGGAATCCGATCATTACAATGAAAGTACTGAAAACATCGGAAGCGGAATGGACAGCGTCGGACAGCATTGCCCCCGAATGTGCCGCGATACCGGAAATAAATTTAAAAACAGAAAGAAGAAGATTTGTAACAACGCTTACATTTGAAACTTTTAGCGCTGTTTCCTTTTTTGCAGAAGATTTCATGCCAATCACCTTTCAGAGTTTTTTCAAATACACCTAAAAAATCTGCGGAACATATAAAACGTCCCGCAGATTTTTCTGCTGCCCGATAAGAGCCCGACCATACAAATTATTACACATTGTACGTCTGATCGCTTTCGATAATATAATATGAACCATATTACGATTTGTGAATCGAATGTATAGTGATACTATTTTATCATAACTACCGAATTTGTCAATAACATTTATAAAAAAACTTAAACTGAGATCATTCCGCAAATGACTTTTGAGTACAGTCAGACGTTTGCGGTGCTGCTATTATAGCAAACCAAACAAATATCCAGACAAGTTCGACGCCCCGGTAAGCGCATAGCTGCGTTGTCGTCCTCGACATACGCCC
>CACYDE010000377.1 GCA_902773045.1 uncultured Ruminococcus sp.
ATATCATAGCTTTCATATTTATCCATGTTCTTATGATACTTGATTTTCGCTTTTTGTGCAAGATTTATTTTTCAAACAAGGCCTAAGTGATATTTTTCAAGAATAGTTACAATTTTGTTACATTTAGGCAGCATTAAAATATCATTTTTGGTAATTGCTCTAAGCAAAAGCAGAAAAACAACATAAAAAACACACGCAACCAACACAGAAAGGATCAAATTAATATAAATTGCTGCTCTTCCGTCCGTTATCACTTTCGCCAGAAGCTCATATGAGACACGTCCCGCAGCTGCGCATATTATCGACGCGATCAGCGGTTTTATCAAAGCAACTTTAAAATCGGGCATTATTCCCGTTTCCTTGACAAGAACATATATCGAAACAATTATTACAAAAGTATAACACAAAAACGTTCCGATACTTCCTCCCTGAACATTGATCTGAGGAATACCGCAGAAAATATAGTTGGAAACGACTTTTATAAGCATACCGATCGTATAAAGCTTGAGCGGCATGTCAACTCTTCCCACCGCCTGAAGCATACTGCACATAGGAGTTGCCGCTGCAAAAACAATAACTGCAATACCCATCAGTTTCAATATATCTATAGATATATCCACTCCGTCAATATATCCGTATACAACATGCATTATCGGATCGGCAAGAACAGTGAGTCCGAAGCCTGCCGGGAGCGTAAATACAAAAGTTACTCTCATAACCGTTTCTATACTGCTTTTAAGATATTCTCTGTTGCCTTTTGTATAAGCGTCGGTAACATTCGGCATAGCGGTAGTTCCGAACGCCTGAGTTACGGTAACTACAAGATTCATGATAGTCATTGCATAACCGTAACAGCCCCAGAGATAGGTGTGAACCTTCCCGACTTCAATCGTTTCGGGAGAAATCATTCCGGGATACTGACTTAAAAGCGAATCCGGAGAATTGGTCATCATGGAAATAAGCCGTCTTTGGATCAAAGCGGAATCGACCGTTCCCGCAACGCTCATCACCAGCGCACCCAAGCCTATCGGGATAGCGGTGTGAAGAAGAATATTGAACGTATCCTTTTTGGATCTCGGACGAGGCGAGGAACGGAGCATATCCTTTGTTATCCCGTCGCCTTCGATACGGTAACGAAGATATATATACAAAAAGCTGAAAAAAGATCCGAGAGTAATTCCGAAAATGGCTGCCGCAACGGAATATTTAAGAAGATCGTTTTTATCCGTAATGCCGAACAGCTTCTCGCCGTAATTCATTACAAAGTAAGCGAAAGAGTAACCGACCGCAAGCTTTACGAACGCTTCCACGATTTCCGAAACAGAAGTCGGAACCATGTTTCTCATTCCCTCGTAATATCCCCTGTAGGCCGAAACAAGACACCCGAAGAATATCGCGGGAGCGAGAACAAGCATTGAAAGGAAAGAGTCCGGCGCTTCGATGATCCTTACATAAAAAAAGCTGAAAAGAACCATCAGAAGACAGCTTATGATTCCTGCAACTATAAAGAACGGGATCGCAACTGCCTTTATTCTCTTTACATCTCTGTAACGTCCTTTAGACATACTCTCCGAAACCATTCGTGAAACCGCTATCGGAAAACCTGCCGTGGCGAGAGTAAACAAAGGGATATAAAGTTCATACGCATTGTTCAGAAGACCGGCTCCCACGCCGCCGTAAAGTCTTGACAAGCTCACCTTGTAGAGCATTCCGATAACCTTAACAACCAAAAGGCAGAAGCTCAGAATCGCCGCTCCCAAAATAAAGCTTTGCTTTTTATTCGCTTTATTCTTTTTCAAACAAACTCCTCTTTTCAACTTTATAAATCAAACCGACTTTGTATTTGCCGCTATATTGACCCGTTGTGCTGTTAATACCGATTTCTTAATAACTTAAACTTCCCATACCCCCATCGGGACTATCGCCCTAAACTCATTCAACCGGTTTTTCAGACTCTATTTAAATTTCCGAAAACACAGTTTTGATAAGAACAGAGGGGTAATTATAGCAAACCAAACAAATATCCAGACAAGTTCGACGCCCCGGTAAGCGCATAGCTGCGTTGTCGTCCTCGACATACGCC
>CACYDE010000378.1 GCA_902773045.1 uncultured Ruminococcus sp.
AACACGTGAAGATAGTTTCCGTGTTACATGACTCTCCGCACCCGACCGAAAGTTGACTTTTTACGGTAAGTTATCGACCGGCTTTGTTGATGATCTCGTTCGCTTTCAAAACTTTTTTATTTGCCTGCGATGCTCGCCGCCCCGACCGAAAGTTGATCTTTTACGGTCGGTTCTCACTGACGGAAGTTTAAATGATTATATATCTATAACTCTGGGTTTATAAAATACGCTGTCTTTCTTGTGTTGTATCTGCAAAACATACAAATAGAAGTTAGTTTACACTACTTAATTCTTCAAAAGAAATAATTGTATTATCTATGAGGAAAAAATGCCGAAAAATCGCTTTGATGC
The DNA here is from genome assembly GCA_902773045.1 of uncultured Ruminococcus sp. Classification (GTDB taxonomy): domain Bacteria; phylum Bacillota; class Clostridia; order Oscillospirales; family Acutalibacteraceae; genus RUG592. The sequence goes on from CACYDE010000378.1 coordinate 352, forward strand.
TTTAAATTAAATGTCGATTTTTGATGTTAATAGTGAACTGATTGTTAAAATTACCAAAAAATGAAATTTGACTATTGAATAAATTCAAAATATGTTGTATAATCATATTGTATTAATGCGCCGTTCGCGGCCGAAAGGAGTTAATTCAAATGACTAACAATAAGTCCGTTCTTTCATGGATTGAAGAAATGAAAGAACTTGTTACACCTGACAATGTAGTATGGATCGACGGTTCAGCCGAGCAGCTTGCTGACCTTAAGGCTCAGGCTGTTGCTTCCGGCGAGATGATCAAGCTTAATGAGGAGCTTCTCCCGGATTGTTATCTCCACCGTACAAGAGAAAATGACGTTGCTCGTGTTGAAGCAAGAACGTTCATCTGCTCCCGAAAGGAAGAGGACGCAGGTCCGACCAACCACTGGATGGATCCTCAGGAAGCTTATAAAATGCTCTTCGATATCGCAAAGGGTTCATATAAGGGCCGCACAATGTACGTTATCCCTTACTCAATGGGTCCTGTAGGTTCACCTCTCGCTCAGATCGGCTATGAGGTTACGGATTCTCTTTACGTTGTACTTAACATGTCTATCATGACAAGAGTAGGCGCAGCAGTTGAAGAGGTTCTCGGTGACAGCGAAAACTGGATCAAGGGTCTCCACTGTTCATGTGATATTGACCCCGAGAAGAGATATATCACTCAGTTCCCCGAAGATAACTACATTATTTCCGTTAACTCCGCTTACGGCGGAAACGTTCTCCTCGGAAAGAAGTGCTTTGCATTGAGAATCGCTTCTTACCTCGGAAAGAACGATGAGTGGATGGCTGAGCACATGCTCATCCTCGGAATCGAGAATCCCGAAGGCGAAACAAAGTACGTTACGGCTGCGTTCCCCTCGGCTTGCGGAAAAACAAATCTCGCAATGCTCATCCCTCCGAAAGCATATCTTGACGCAGGTTACAAGGTTTGGACTGTAGGTGATGATATCGCTTGGATGCGCAAAGGCCCCGACGGAAGACTTTGGGCTATCAACCCCGAGAACGGTTTCTTCGGCGTTGCTCCCGGAACAAATGTTAAGTCAAATCCGAATGCTCTTGCTTCCACAAGAAAGGGTACTATCTTCACCAACGTTGCTCTTAATCTCGACAACAACACCGTTTGGTGGGAAGGTCTCGACAAGAATCCTCCCGAAAATGCTATTGATTGGCTCGGAAAGCCTTGGAACGGAAAGACCGCCGAAACAAAGGGCGCTCATCCGAACAGCCGTTTCACAGCTCCGGCTCAGAACTGCCCCTGCATCAGCGACAAGTTCAATGATGTTGCAGGCGTTCCTGTTTCAGCGATCATCTTCGGCGGCAGACGCGCTACGACAACTCCGTTGGTTTATCAGTCAAGAAGCTGGAATCACGGTGTATTCGTAGGATCGATCATGGCTTCGGAGACAACTGCTGCCGCAACAGGTGCGGTTGGTCAGCTCAGACATGATCCTATGGCTATGCTTCCGTTCTGCGGATATCACATGGGCGACTACTTCAAGCACTGGTGTGAGATGGGCGAGATCCTTGGCGATAAGGCTCCGAAGATCTTCAACGTTAACTGGTTCCGCCTTGATGAAGAGGGCAACTTCATGTGGCCCGGATTCGGCGACAACTTCCGCGTTCTTGAATGGATCCTCAAGAGATGTGAAGGAAAGGCTGACGCTCAGGATACTCCGATCGGCTATATTCCGAACCCCGAGGACATCAACCTTGAAGGTCTTGACATCGACTTGGATACTCTTAAGAAGATCCTTTATGTTGACAAGGAAAGATGGACTGCCGAGACAGAGGAGATCGCTAACTATTACAAGATCTTTGGCGACAAGCTTCCGAAAGAGCTTTCCAACGAACTTGCTGCACTTAAAGAGAGACTTGCTCAGTAATATTGTTTTGTAATATAATCTTATAATGTTTATACCGACCCGCGATGTGTTTCAGTAAGCTCATCGTGGGTTGTTTTTTGTATTTTTATAAAGTATTTTATTGACTTTAAGTCTTATATTTGTTAACATATATGTATAATGTTTGTATAGCTATGATTTTTGTTTTAACCGTCGGAGATTTGATAGCTTTAAGAGAAATATTATCAAAACAGAAACGAGATCATCGACAGGTTTTTTGGAAGAGGAACGAGATCATTGACAGAGTTCTTGAAACAGAAACGAGATCATCAAGAAAGTCGGTCGGGAACTTACCGTAAAAGATCAACTTTCGGTCGGGTTCGCAGAGTTATGTAACTCTAAAACTATCTGCACGTGTTTAAAAAAAGTATTGAAAGTGAATCGAGATAATCAAACAGTTGGTCAAGAACCGACCGTAAAAGATCAACTTTCGGTCGGGTTCGTGAATTATTGTAACTCTAAAACTATCTGCACGTGTTAAAAAAGGAGATATGATGGGAAAGGTTAGAAAGGTTGTTTTGTCGGCTGTTGCTGTTATAGCGGTGGCGACTGCGGGTGTCTGTCTGACGACAGATGTTATGGATAATGTAAGGGGAGCTTTGTTCGAGAAAGTCAAGTTTGAGGACGACAGCAATTATACGTCCGTTCCCCCGAAAGAAAGCGTGGATTGTGAATATTACGAGTCCAACGGAGAAATATCGTTCGGTTACGACAGTTTGTATACGGAAAGTCAGAAAGCTTGCTATAAGAGTATCGGGGAAGCTGTCTATAAGATATCCGAGGATATCAACGAGTTTAATATGTATCCCGTGGGAAAAGTCAATATTGATGATAAAAACTTTACGGAGAAGGATATTGATATATGCGTCAAAGCGTATACTATGGATCACCCCGATGTTTTTTGGCTTGCGAACAGGTATAGCTACGGCTCGGCAGGAAATCAGTCGATCGTTCAGCTTTATTCTTATGTCGGGGGCGTTGAATGCCGTCAGAAAATGAACGAACTTAATCAGGCGATCGAAGATCTTGTGACGAAAATCCCCGGTAAGCTCAATCAATATCATCTCGAAAAATATATTCACAATACTCTCCTCGATCGCTGTTCTTACGCAAACGGAGTGAAAACAGCGGAGGACGGCTGGGAAGAGTTCACAACGTATGGCGCGTTGGTGAATGGTTCGGCTGTTTGTGAGGGATATGCTCATACGATGTGTCTGCTTTTGAATAAGGTCGGGATCGATGCTTATTATGCCAACGGCTACGGGGAGAGCGATGCCCACATGTGGAACACCGTCAATATTGATGGGAATTGGTATCACCTTGACGCAACATGGGACGATAACGAAAATGCGTTTTTTAACTATTTTAATCTTAATGACGCCCAGATCGTCACAGATCATGTGATCGCGTCGAGCCTCGAGGATATCAAGCAAAGTGAACAGGCTGAGGATGTTTACAATATTTTTCTTCCGGAGTGTAATTCCGACAGCGCGAATTATTTTGTTGTCGAATCGACTTATATCGTTGATTTCGATGAGAGCCGTGAGATCATGGTGAACGATCTGATCGCAGCCGCAGAAGAGAAAGATGATATGTTCACCGTCAGGATCGACAGCGGTCTTGATTTTGATGAAGCTATGAAGGTGATGTTTGACGAGGAACCGTATTATATGTTTGATTATATACGTGAAGCGAACGAATCTCTTGACGAGGATCATCAGATCAGTGATTCCAATGTTTCTATTATAATACTCGACACTTTTAATGCGGTGGTAGTGAAGCTTGACTATGAATGATTAGCGTATTGTTTAATGTTTCTGATTGTATAATGTATACCCGGAACGGTAATGTTTTAAGGCGGAATGTTTTGAATCTATGGAGAAGTATTAATTTGCTTGGTGTTTTGACTAAATAAATCCGGGTTTTGTTATACTGTTTTGAATATTGTAACAATCTGTAAAAAAGTTTTGAAAAATTGTTGACAAATGGTTTTTAATTTGATATTATAGATAAGCACTCTTCGAGAGGGAAGAAACGAAAACCTCCGAAAAACGCCGATTACAAGCCGTTTTTTAAGCATG
>CACYDE010000379.1 GCA_902773045.1 uncultured Ruminococcus sp.
ACAGAGATTGTGCCGAAGATGCGTAGCAGATTTTTTCGTCAGAGTACATAAAACTACCGCAGGAATACTGACGTATTTCAAGGGAGTTTTATGTACTCTGACGGAAAAAGATCAAGCAGATTCGGTGCAAAGCCGTCAGGCGGTCTTTGTGCGGTGTTGCCTTAATATACATTTAGTTCACCTTCTTCGACAATATTTTACCATTGATCGGGAGTGAATACAAGACACAATTAAAACAATAGGAGAAAATCAGAAATGACCTACGAAGAAAAGTACAACGAATTAAAGTACAGCCTTTTCACGGCTGTGAAGTCAGAATCAGACAGATATCTCAAACTTTCAAGACATTCGACCAACTCATTTGAATGTGAGATCGCAAGACAGCGTTACAAGGTCCTTTATGATCAGGTGGAATGTTGTGGTTTAGAAGAATATTATGAAGCTTGGGAGTGGCAGAAAGAAGAGGAGGAATAGCTTATGAAACTACCCGACCCGGAAAAGGCATTGGAGCTGTATTACACAAAGACAGAAATCAACAATGCCGAAATCAGAGAGTTATTTTCATGCAACTCAACAACTGCTCTGTTCGTCAGGCTACGATTTCGCTATCCCTTCTTCTCGCCTGAACCTCACGATTCAAACCTTGGGAGTCGCTATTGAGTTCGTCGGTAACTACGCCTCGGTGGACTTTCACCACAGAGCATTGATATGCCCGTCATACCATAAAAAAGCCGCCTTTGGAACGGCAATTCCAACAGGCGGCAAACAAAACATCTCAATATAGATTTTAACACAAGAAAGGACGATTGTCAATGTCAGTAAAAATAAAAACACTTGAGGTAGAAAACGTAAAGCGTGTAAAGGCGGTCACAATTGAACCTACATCAAACGGATTAACTATTATAGGCGGAAAGAACAATCAGGGTAAGACTTCTATTATTGACAGCATAGCATGGGCTTTAGGCGGCGAAAAATACCGTCCAAGTACTCCGCAGCGTGACGGCTCTGTAATTCCGCCACACCTAAAACTTACGCTTAGCAACGGACTTGTTGTCGAAAGAAGCGGCAAGAACAGCTCCCTTAAAGTCATCGACCCCAACGGCAAAAAGAGCGGTCAGCAGCTTCTCAACAGCTTCGTTGAAGTTCTTGCTCTTGATCTTCCTAAATTTATGGAGAGCAGCAGCAAGGATAAGGCAAGCACTCTTCTGAAAATCATCGGAGTAGGTGACACTCTCTACAAGCTCGACAGCGAGGAACAGAAACTTTACAACCAACGGCACGCTATAGGCACAATTGCCGACCAAAAGAAAAAGTTTGCAAAGGAAATGCCTGTTTATGAAGGAGTTCCATCTGTACCAGTTTCGGCTTCTGAACTTATCCGTCAGCAGCAGGAAATTCTTGCCCGAAACGACGAGAATTAGCGTAAACGTGAAAATCTGAGTCAGCTTCAATTTAAACAAAAACAGCTTTCAGACAGAATATCTCAGTATGAAGCAGAACTTCTAAAACTCAAAAACGAGTATTCTACCGTCAGTAATGATGTCGTTCAGGCAAAAAAATTTGCTGATAACCTTGTTGACGAAAGTACATCTGAGCTGGAGAAAAACATCTCAGAGATTGACGAGATCAACCGGAAGGTCAGAGCGAACATTGATCGTGAGAAAGCAGATATCGAAGCCAAGGGTTACTCCAAACAGTATGACACCCTTTCACAGCAAATTGAAGACATCCGAACTCAGAGAAGAAAGCTTCTTGATAATGCCGATACGCTCGCTTATATCGTGAGTTCCGACCTTGATGTGATAGAAGTAAACAGCGATAAATGGGAAGAGATAGAAAAAGTAACAGATTTCCGCAATGTTGTAAATAAAGCTATTGTCGATACGCTTGTGTGTGGCGACGGGGTTTTCAAGATTTCTGTTGACAAGGATATTTCGGAGTATCCGATAGTTGAGTTTATAAGCGGCGAAAATGTTGACTTTGAAAATAAGCATGGAATTATAAGCGAGGTTGTTTTCAGGAGCGCTTATACAGTAAAATCCAAACGTTTTGAGCTTCGGGAAAGGTGCGGAAAGGGATTTGTTGAAAGCAGACTTTTTGACAGTAACGGTAACGAATATCCGCTCGATGCCATTCCCGAAATTGCGGATATTGATCCGGCATTTCCTTTTGAGGGAGATTACATGTTCGCCGTTCCGCTTAAATTTTATGAATCAAAAAAGCATAAGTGCAGAGGGAAATCTATATTTGACGGAGGAAAAAGCGATTGCTTTGACGCGCTTGACGAGGTTGTTTCCCAGTGGCTGAACGCACTGAGGGACGGAAGAGTACAGAAATATATCCCGGAATCTCTCCTCCCCAGAAATCCCGATAACGGCTGCATTTCACGTCTGAACAGATTCGGAACGGAGTTTATCGCAATCGGAGCGGCTTTGGGTGATGGCGACAGCGGTAATAAAATTGAAGTGGTTCAGCCGGACATAAAATATGAAGCCTTTGTAAGCTCATACACAAACGCTCTGCTGATGTGTTTGCAGGGGCTTGTATCTCCGGCGACACTCGGAATCGATGTCGGAAAGATGTCGTCGGCAGAAGCTCAGAGGGAGAAAAAGGACGTAACGGGAAATACTCGAAACACGATTACAACCGCACTTGAAAAAGCTCTGCCGCAGCTTATTGAAGCTATTCTGAAAACGTATGACCTCATGCAAGACAACGTACCGGGAGAGTATGAAGCAGCTGTTTCCTTTGGTGAATACGGTGCGCCCGATTTTGACAGCAGAGTAGAAACGATCGGCAAGGCTTCAAGTTATGGGATCATGTCGGTTGAAACTCCGGTTGACGAGCTGTGGGGAAGCTCAAAAGATGACGAATGAAAATCGTCCGAGGTCGAGCGGATCAAATCGGAGCAGGGCGTTGAGGAAATGCCCGAACCGACATTCGCAGAGGTGTGATAAATGGCTGATTACGACATCGGAGCGGC
>CACYDE010000380.1 GCA_902773045.1 uncultured Ruminococcus sp.
ATGTAGACAATATGCTGTATATCAATAAAGAAAAAAGCCAAGAACTGTTCCGTGTGCTTGGACTACAATCATCCAAGGGCGTAAACATCCTTGACTTTGATAATTCTATTATACACAAAATCCGCAACATTGTCAACAGTGAAAAAGAGGATAACTCAACTTCGGTTCCACCGGAACAGAAGTCAGACGAAACGGAGCTTATCAATAGCGAAACAAAGGATAAGTTTACGAGCCTTGCTGAAAAGTATTTAACGAATAACCCTACCGTCAGAAACGCATTTGAAAACTCCGACAAGGAGAATATGCGTCACGATATTGAACGTCTGATGAATGTGATCGTCTCCGATCTGATCTCCGGCAATCTGATGATCGACGATCTCAAAAGAAACGACTTGATCGCATTTCTGAATGAGTATGATCGAGACACGGAATTACAGCAGAATATTGTTGATACACTGCTGAATAATGTAAATGAAAACTTAACGGAGCTTAAAGAAGCCCGAGAAACGGCAAAGAAGCTCGATATTCCGTTTGTTGATAAACTTGTCGAGGGTGACGATGACGAACCTAATCCATATGTTTACGATGGGTCAATGTCTCCGGAAGATTTTGAGAAATATCAAGAGCGATACTTTGACAGTATTGTCGATGTTTTCTTCCACAATCCCGACACAGGACGCATTGACGAGATATATTACAATTCCGACGGAAACGACGGAAACGGGCAGTATGTAACGGTGTCATTCGGTTATGATCTTGTGGCAGACGCAAGAGATCATTCCAACACACCCGATGAGTTTTTCAATTATCTGAGCATTCACGGCGAAACTGTTCTTGACAATCGAGGAACAGGCGGTTTTTCGGGCGTTAAAAAGCTCCTTGCAGAAGAAACACCAATATTTCGTGAATGTACAGAGGAAACAATGGACGGTCTTATCGCTCTTGCAAACGAACATCTGAACAAGGAGCGTCAGATTGAGATCGGCGATAGATATGAATATCGTGGCAAGGAATACACGGTCGTATCTTTGGAAGGCGATCATCCCGATGAAGTCAAAGTGTCATATACGGAAACATGGACTCATAATTTCAGCAAAGAAGAAATCATATCCAACATTTATATTGATACTCTGCTCAATGAGAGCATATATCTCGGTAAAGCAGAAGAGCTTGACAAAGGAACTGACATTTCAGAAAGAGATGAAGACGATCTTTTATCGGACATTGACCTCGGTCATATTTCCGACAAGCAGGATACAGCGTGGATAGATCAGCTTGAAAAGGTAGTTGAACAAGCAGAAAAAGATTTCGATAAAAATTACGGTACAGACACTAAGCCGCAGCCAAAACAAAGCCACCGTAAAAACGCTGTAATTTCAAATGTTTGGAGCGATTTCGAATACTTTGATGGAGACGGGCAGAAATTCGGCGTTGCCGAGATTGACAGGCTGATGAAGCTATACGACGATGAAGTGACCGACAGAAAACGTTCGTTTGCCGAAACAGGCGATTTCTATCCGACGTACTCAATGGAGTTTACGATAGATCTCCCGGACGGTCGTGTTATTGAGGAAAACCGTGAGCTTGGAAACGGTGTCGGCGGTCTGATAGATTTTCTGAAATCACAGGGAGATACCTACGCTGAAATTATTCCGCAGTTGGAAGAACAGATAGAGCGTGAAAACAAAAAACCGCAGAAAAGCACAAAGCGGCAGGAGCAACGGGAAAACGAACTGCGGCAGCTTACCTTATCGTTGGACGAGCCACCGAAAGAAGCGACGATTTCAGACGAAAAAGCGGAGCAGATCAGCAAACCGTCCTTTCAAGGCGGCGAGTCGGATGTATCTGAAACAAAGACGGCAGAGAATAACGCTCCCCTACCGGAGAATGAAAAGGCAGATGTATCAATCAACTATAGGATCACAGATGAGCATATCGGCGAGGGTACAAAGTCGGAGCGTTTCAAAAATAATATTGAAGCTATCAAAACGCTGAAAGCAATCGAGAGTGAAAACCGCCTTGCAACTCCCGAAGAACAGGAGATACTTGCAAAATACGTCGGTTGGGGCGGTCTTGCGGAGTGCTTTGTTGATCGTCATCATGCCAATGCGCAGCTGCGGCATAATCTGACCGACGAAGAATACACTGCGGCGAGAGAATCGACTATGACGGCGTTCTATACTCCTCCGATTGTTATGCAGGCAATGTATAAAAAGCTCGGTGAAATGGGCTTTGATGGCGGCAAAGTTTTGGAGCCGTCCTGCGGTATAGGTAACTTTATCGGAACTATGCCGGAAGATATGCGGAGCAAAAGCGATGTTCACGCAGTAGAGCTTGACAGCATTTCGGGCAGGATTGCTCAAAAGCTTTATCCTGCTGCGGACGTTCAAGTCAAAGGCTTTGAAAAAACACGTTTCAACGATAACAGCTTTGATGTAGCTGTCGGCAACGTACCTTTCGGAGATATTTCCGTCCGTGACAGGCAGTACGAAAAGCATAATTGGCGTATTCACAATTATTTCTTCGGCAAGTCGCTCGACAAGGTTCGTCCGGGCGGTGTCGTTGCGTTCTTGACTTCACGCTACACTCTTGACAGCAAGAACAGCACATTCCGTCAATATCTTGCAGAACGTGCCGATCTTCTCGGTGCAGTCAGACTTCCGACAGGGACATTCAGCAAGGCTGCGGGAACAGAGGTAGTTTCAGACATTATATTCCTGCAAAAGCGTGATACGGTCGGAATGCCCGACGTAGTTCCTGATTGGGTACAGACAGTTCAGCGTGATGACGGCTTCTCTATTAACAAGTATTTCGCCGAACACCCCGAAATGGTACTCGGCGAAACACAAGCCGAAAAGGGTATTCACGGCAGACCGGAGATGATCGTTAAGTCGAATGAGGATATACCGCTTTCTGATCGGCTTGAAAAGGCAATGCAGCATATTGAGGGAACAATTCCCGAACGTACAGCGAAACAGCATGAGCAAGAAATTGAAGTGCACTTTCAAAATGAAGCTGCTGCTCCGGAAAGTCTTCGGAATTACAGTTTGTTTGTACAGGAAGGCAAAGTGTACTTCAAAAAGGACGATCAAGCGACGCTTTGGACGAAAGGTGCAAAGAGTGAAAGCGTAGCCGAAAGAGCAAAAGCATTTGTCGGCTTGCGTGATATGACGAGAGCAATACTTGACGCTATGGTCAACGACTGCTCCAACGCACAGCTTAAAGCAATGCAGCGAGAACTTAATGATCGTTACGACAATTTCAAGGAAAGCTATGGAGTTATTCACAGCAGATATAATCGCAGTCTGTTTGGAGATGACATAAGCTATCAGCTCGTAGCAGCACTTGAAAGCAAGTACGATCTGAATGTTGACCCTCCGACTTCCGAAAAATCCGATCTGTTTACAAAGCGCACTATCAGACCGCCGGTCAGAATTACAAGCGTTGATACGGCGCAGGAAGCACTTGCTATTTCAATGTCTGAGCGTGGCAGAGTTGATCTTGACTTTATGTCTGCACTTTATGAAGCAGACAAGGAAACCATAATAAACGAGCTGAAAGGGCAGATATTCCCCGTGCCGGAGTTGTCAACCGAAAGCGAGATCGTATATCAGGAAAAGTCTGAGTATCTGTCGGGCGATATTCGCCAAAAGCTAAACGCCGCAGAAACCGCAGCGCAGACTAATCCTCAATTGTATTCTGCAAACATAAAAGCATTGAAGGACGTAATGCCCGAACCGCTCAAAGCGGGAGACATTGATGCAAAGATAGGTGCTTCATGGATAGACCCAAAGTATTACGAGCAGTTCATGTATGAAACATTCAAAACGCCGCCGATAAATCGCCGTGGTCAGTCATATTACGCTTATGAGAGAATAGAACTGTCATACTCCGAAGCAACCAATGCTTACAGCATTTCGCATAAAAGCAACGACAAGTCGGTATTCAGCACGAAAACATTCGGAATGGATATACGTGGCGCAAGTGCTTATGATATTTTTGAGAATCTTTTGAATTTTAGAGACACAAGAATATATAAGAGTGTTCGAGATGCTGACGGTAAAGAAAAACGTGTTGTTGACCCGGAAAAGACGAAGCTTGCCGCAAATAAGGCAAAGAAAATACAAGATGCGTTCTCCGAGTGGATTTTCAAAGACCCAGAGCGGCGTGAATATCTTGTGAACAAGTACAACGAGATGTACAATTCTATCAGACCGAGAGAGTATGACGGCTCTGCGCTGACGTTCCCCGGCATGAATGCGGAAATAACACTGAGGGAACATCAGAAGGACGCTATTGCTCATGCAATTTACGGCGGAAACACGCTGTTCGATCACTCGGTCGGAGCGGGCAAGTCGTTTGAGATGATCGCAAGCGTTATGGAGCGAAAACGGCTTGGAATATCTAATAAGGCTTTAATGGTTGTTCCGAATCATCTGACAGAGCAGATTGGAGACGATTTTCAAAAACTCTACCCAAACGCAAATATCCTTGTTGCTACAAAGAACGATTTTTCAAAAGAAAATCGCCGTGCTCTGATTTCAAAGATCGCAACAGGAGATTACGACGCTATTATTATCGGTCACACGCAGCTCGGCATGATTCCTTTATCAAAGGACACACAGGAGAAGTATTTGCAAGAGGAGGTCGAACAGCTCACCTCTGCGATAGCCGAGATGAAGAAGATCGACGGAAAGTCGTTCGGTGTAAAGGAAGCTGAAAAGCGTAAAAAGAACTTGCAGAAGCAGCTTGACGAGCTTCAGACAAGAAAGGACGATATAGTTACCTTTGAGGAGCTTGGCGTTGATACGCTTGTCTTGGACGAAGCACATGAGTTTAAGAATCTTCATACTCCAACGAATATGCAGAATGTTTCGGGTATCGGCAGCGCTGCAAGCAAGAAGGCAAGCGACTTGTATATGAAGTGTCAATTTCTTAACGAAAAGACAGGAAACAAGGGTTTGATTTTCGCAACGGGTACGCCGATCTCGAACAGCGTTACGGAGCTTTTCACAATGCAGCGTTATCTGCAAAGTGATGTTCTGAGAGCAAAGCGAATTTCGCATTTCGATCAATGGATAGGAATGTTCGGTCACAAGGTGACAGACTATCAGATAGACCCGACAGGAAAGAAATTCAAACTGAAAACACGAATTGCAAAGTATACCAACATGACGGAGCTTATGAGTATGTTTAAGTCGGTAGCCGATATTAAGACTGCCGATATGATGAAGCTCGATGTTCCGGAATGTGAGACTAACATTGTAAACGTTGAACCGACACAGCTTCAGCAGGAGCTTGTGGACGAGCTGGCATTTCGTGCGGATAAAGTTGAAAATGGTACTGTTGACCCGACTGTTGATAATTTCCTTAAAATAACGAGCGATGGTCGAAAAGTAGGTCTTGATCCTCGGCTTATTGATCCTTCTCTTGAAGATAATTCCAACACTAAACTTAACAAATGTGTTGAGAATGTCTTCCAAATCTATCATGAAACTGCGCAGGAGAAACTAACGCAGCTTATCTTCTGTGATCTCGGCGTACCGAATGCCAAGAACTCTTCAAAAACACAATTCAACGATGAAGAAGTTTCTGTTACAGAAAAAGAGTCATTTGAAGACAGCGGTAATTTCTGCATTTACGATGATATAAAGTCGAAGCTGATCGCAAAAGGTGTAAAGCCCGATGAGATCGCCTTTATTCACGATGCGAAGACAGAAGATCAGAAATCAAAGCTGTTTGAAAAGGTAAGAAACGGCGAGGTCAGAGTGCTGTTAGGTTCTACTCCGAAAATGGGAACGGGAACCAATATACAGAATCGTCTTGTTGCTCTTCACGACCTCGATGTTCCATGGCGTCCTGCCGATTTGGAACAAAGGCTCGGACGTATGGTTAGACAAGGCAACATGAATAAGGATGTCAAGCTGTTCAGATATGTCACAAAAGGAACTTTTGATGCGTATTCATATCAAACTCTTGAAAATAAACAGCGTTACATTGCACAGCTCTACACTGGCAATTCGAGAACGTGCGAAGACGTAGATCAGCAGTCGCTTAGCTACTCGGAAATCAAAACGCTCTGCACAGGCGACGAACGTCTGAAAGAGGTCATGCAGCTTGACAACGATATTGCAAATCTATCGGCTTTGAAGCGAGATCACACCAATACTGTTTACGAAATGCAGGATAAGGTGAAGCTCTTCCAAAAAGACAAGGCAAAAATGGAAAACGGTATCGAGGGTGTAAAGAAAGATTTGGCAATATGTGCAGACCTTCCAAAAGACCCCGAAACGGGCGGAATAGCGTTTGAGATCAAGATAGACGGCATTACATACACCGACAAAACCGAAGCTGCAAAACAGCTTGAGCGTGTGTTCAAACGAGCGCAAGGGGAGCTTGTACACGGCGAAGAGGTCAAGCTTGCCACTATGTACGGATTCGATGTCAAGGTGAAATTCTCGCAGCATTGGGAGGATTTCAGAGCAGCCGTGAGTGGTAATGCGGATTATTCGCTGAGGTTTTCCGAAAGCAGTCAGCCGACAAATATCAAAAGATTGATTAATGTTTTTGACGGTATGCAGCAGAATTTACAGAACAGACAGGATATGCTTGCAAGGCAGACCGCCGAAGCGAATGAAGCACAACAGATAGCAAACACGCCGTTTCCGAAAGACAGTGAGCTTGCCGAAAAAATCACACGGAGAGATTCGCTTAAAACTGTGCTGCAGGCAGAACAAGCTGCAAAAGCCGCAGAAGGCAAGGACAAACCGCAGACGTTCCACTTCTCGGTTGCGGAGCTTAAACGGAACAGCAGAAAGGTAGCTCAGACGAAAGCAACCGACAGCGATAGAGGGCAGCGTAAAAATTCGGAGATTGAGCAAAATTAAAAAATCCAACTTCGTGTCCAATGGATACGAAGTTGGAGAAAGAAAATAGCGAAATAGAAAAATCCAAAGCAAGAAAATGCGAACAAAAAGCGTGCAAAGAAGCACTCAATCTATTAACGATAAACACTCCCGACTATATTGTTAGGGAGCATTTTAAATTATGAAAATTCGCTGCGAATGTTTTTTATGCAGAAGGTATTATTTCCCAAAAAATACGATAAATGTGCTTAAATCGGCTCACAGTGCAAACAACGGGTATTTTTTCGAACGGATAAAAAAGGATCTGCGGCAACTTCGTGTCCAATGGAACAGAAGTTGCCGCAGATTGTTTATATATAGGAGAGTTATGACGTAATAGCAATCATTTCTGCGAATTACTGTCCTTTTTCTTTTTCAGCAAGAAAAAAGCTGCACCACAAATTACAACAACCACTGCTATTATTATCACACTATTGTTAGTGGACGAAACGGGTTTATCTTCCGGATAACTGTTTGCGGTGTACGATTCATCTTCCGGAGAAGATCCGGAAGATGATTTCATAGCGTCGACCGCACTTGCGATTTCCGGAGTTACAGCCGGATTATCTGTATCATACCGGCTTGTGATATCACCATTATCTTCTTTTTTTACATCGGGAACAAACGAACTTGTGGATTCGCTGTTTGTCGATGAACTCCGGGTCTTATCCTCATTGTTTGATTCGTTGTTTTCAGTGGCTTTATCGGCGTTTCCGTTATTACCGCCGTTGCTGCCGCCGCTGTTACCTCCGCTGTTGCCGCCGTTGCTGCCGCCGTTGCCGCCGGATCCGTCTCCATCGTCATTATCATCGTCCAAATAATCAAAATCAAGAAGACGAGGGTAAACTCCTAAAACTTCATTGGTATCGTTATCATAGAGCGTGAAATTTTCGGCGTCTTCTCGAAAATAACCATAAAAGGTTTCATGGTTTTCTTCCAGTCCCATTTCCCAAACGCCATTTTTATAATCCCTATAACTAAATTCGTAACCTTGAAGCAAAGAGTTTTTATATTTATCAATTTTTTTTGCTTTTTCATAATCGAAATCAAACTGTTCATAAAACTGTTTTGTATCGATTTCGCCGTTGTAAAGTTGTTCCAATAAGTCATCGTCACAAACTAAAATTTGTGCTTCGATTCTCATATATAATGTAGCAGCAAGCGGATTATCCCTAATTGGCACTTTGCTTCTTGTTTGTCGCCAAAAGTAACGTTTAAAATCATTATTCCAATTAATTTCAAAAAGCTCATCGGTTATCTCCTTACGCTGTTCATCGGTGACAGCAGCATTTGCGCGAACAGCCGTTGTTGAAAGGATAAGTACCGGCAGCACCATGACCGATATTATTATCTTCAAGATCTTCATTGTACAAACCTCCAAATTCATGTGATCATATGTAAACCATAGTCTCGTACAGCTCATGCTCTGCGGTCATTCTGAAATTCTGAGAAAGCGCAAACTGCTTCAAAAAATCCTCGCTTGCCGATTGATATTCCGTGTCGATCTCCTGCTGTTTCATCACTTGCTTGTCGACAGCATACTCGACATCACGATCGAGCCGGAGAAGGTTCAGATAAAGCGTACCGTTATCGAGCTGCTCCATAAGCTGCTCTTCCCGGTGGTCACGCATAAAGCGCAGCCTTGCTCTGATGACGGGCGTATCAAGGTCGATGGTGCGGAATTTCTCGGTATTGTCGCTGTAATGCGTGAGCTTATAGCGGCGTGTCCCGTTGTCGGCTTTCAGCTCAACGAGGATCCATTTCGGCACAAATTCCTTTTTTCGTTCGCAGTAAACCTTCGTATTGCTTCTGATTGCTGTTGTTGACATAACATGCACCTTATCCTTTCTGCTGCTCAAAATATAATTCCAACGCTTTAATGATCGTATCTTCTATTTCGTCAAAATTTGCTCCATTGGGAAAGAAACGACTGTAAGTCTCATGTTCGATCTTGACCGCTTTCGGCTTTTTCGGTTTTTCCACAGCCTCGTTTACTATCTCGTTGATAGAATATTTGTCGAGCCGCCCGGAAACGGAAAGATCTTTAAGCAGTGCTGATACTTTCATATTGAGCCTTTTTGGATCTTCACACGAAACAAGGTTTTGATCATCGAGTGTGAGGTAGGACAGATCAACGCCGACACGAACAGCAATATCACCATTGTCTACCCATTGTTTAATTTTATCACATAATTTAGAAATGCGCAATAGTCTTGCAACGCTTGATGCGCTTATTCCGTATTCTTCTCCGACCTTGTCCTTTGAGGTCTTGCCTTTCTCCAACTTCGTGTCCAATGGAACAGAAGTTGGTTTTTCTCCGTTTTCGAGCATTACAAGCTCTCTCTGAATGTCGTTCCGTTTGCCCTGTGAAAACATACTGTCATAACGCATTCTCAAAACTTCGGCTTGCTCGGAGATCTTCAAGTTTCCGAAGCCACGCTGCATGACGTTCGATTCTATCACATACATCTCCGCTTCGCTCTCGGTCAGACCTTGCTTGATAATGCACGGCACATCGAGAAGTCCGGCGAGCTTTGCGGCGTTCCAACGGTTATGCCCGATAAGGATTTCGTAATTGCCGTCGATCGTCGGCTGAACGACAAGCGGCGTAAGAATGCCGTTTTTGCGAATGCTCTCGATCATATCGTCGAGCCTTTCGCCGCTGTACAGCGAAAATTTATGATTGTGATACGGCACAAGCTCCGCGCAAGGTATCAGCTGCACCTTTGTGTCGTTATTGACGCTGAGCATTGTACCGAGATCAAATACTGCGGTCATTCTAATCCGCCCCCTTATCTGTCACTTCTTTCACAAATTCTATTTTGTTCAAATAACATAAGTCTTGTTCATGTTTTACTTGAAACATGAAAGCAGCATTCATAACTGCTGTGTATTCGTCAGGAGCAAATACTCTTACCTCTACCGGTTTATACGAATCCACGTCAAAGCCTACTACATATTCATTCATTTAGATCACCTCCCAACAATCTCACTCGCAAGAGCCTTGTATTCCTCACCCAGCCTGTTTTTTGTCTTACAGAGTGCCACGCCGCTTTCGCTGCTCTTTGCGGCTTCTACCGACTTGTGTATAACCGTATTCAGCATAGTGTCTGTAAAACGCTCTGTGAGCGTTCTGAGGGTGTTTTTACTGACATTGGTATTATCAACCATCGTCGGCAAAACGAGCGGCTGAGAGAGCGCAGGATTGATCGTAGCGGCTATCTGACCGTGCAAGCCTGTGAGAGCTGTCAGACCGTCGATCGAGAACTTCTGTGTCTGTACCGGGATAACCATTTCCTGCGCCGCAGTCAAGGCATTGATAAGCAGCACACCGAGAGCCGGAAGACAGTCGATCAGGACATAATCGTAATCGTCGATTATGTTTGCCGACAGAATACGCTTCAGGATCGTTTCTCTTGATAATGCGCTCGACATTGCAACGTCGGCATTGGCAAGGTTGATATCGGCAGGAATGTAATCAAGGTTGTTGATCTCGTTGTGTCTGATGCTGTCCTTGACGACTTCGGGTGAGATTACGGAGCTGCGGCAGACAGTTAGAATAAGCTGCGTCATTGTCGGCTTGCCATCCGGTTCCGAATAACCCAGATATTCGGAAAGGTTTGCCTGCGGATCGAGATCGACAAGCAGGACTTTCTTGTTCCGGTGAAGCGAAAGTGCTGCACCGAGATTCATTGCGGTCGTGGTTTTGCCCACGCCGCCCTTTTGATTTGCGATTGCGATGAGTTTACTCATAACATTTACTCTCCTATTCCAAGATGATGTGATAATTCGATTTTTTGAAAAACAAAATTCATTTATTGTGTTTATTATACACTTCCGTAAGTATAAAAGCAAGATGTAATTTTCACCAAAGTTCTGATAAAAAGATTGTAACAATTTTATACTTACGGATTTGTATTCAATGTGGTATACTTATATTGATGCATTTTTTGAGAGGAGCATGATTATGGAAAACGAAAAAAGAAAATATCCGACACCGAGAGGTCCGGCTGCAACAGCTGCTAAAAATAAGTACCGTGACAAGACGTATGATCGAATGGAGCTTGCGTTGCCAAAAGGCACAAAACAGAATATTCTTGACGCCGTGAAAACTCTTGGCTATCGTTCGGTCAATAAGTTCATAGAGCGAGCCGTGATCGAAAAATACGAAAGCGAAATGGGCAGGAAATGGGAAATCACGCCGCCGGAGCAGGAAAATGTTTGATTTCGAGTGTTGACATATTTTTAAGAATGTGTATAATAATAATTGAAGAGCAGATTACTGCCTGCGGTTTATTCTTGCCGTGCAAAATGGGAGTTTTAAAAGCTGGGAGCCCTACCAAGTAAAACAAATGGGAGTTCTAACAGATGGGAGTCCTACCATGTAAAATAAATGGAAGTCGTAAAAGAGGGGAGCCCAACCCTGCGAAAAGAATTCAAAAGCTGTGTTCTCACAGCTTTTTTGTTTATAAATAAATAATTTAAAAGCGGGACAAGAATTATATATGAGAGAAATCAATTTTTATTATATGGATCTTAAATATCATCGTGCTATAGAAAAGGTAAAACACGTTCCATCTATTGCACCTCAAATAGGAAAAGAAAACCGTCCTTTCGTCGGTATTGTTGTTTTGGTAAACGGAAGAAAATACTGTGTTCCTCTTTCTTCTCCAAAAAATAAATTACAAGGAAAATCGAAAGTAGATTTTCTTAAAATTATGCACCCAACAAAGAAAAACGGTAACGGAGCAAGTAAAATCATAGGTATTATTAATTTTAACAATATGATACCTATCGATGAATCGGTGATAACAAAGATTGATATAACGATTCGGGAAAGCGATAGCATTTCCGTAAAAAATTATAAGGGTTTGCTTCAAGATCAATTGAGATGGTGCAGAGAAGAAAGAAATTTTTCGGCAATTGAACACCGAGCAAACAAGGTTTATGACATCGTGGTTAATAATCCCGATAAAGACCGTAACCTCGTTAAACGATGTTGTGATTTTAGGAACCTTGAAGCTATTCTCGACAACTACATACAAAAAACTTCTCCTCAAAAACAACCCCAGCCCAAACCACAAATCCCACCAAAAAGCAAACCAATGCAGACCTTTACTATATCCCGAGAACAGCTCAACCGAAACGCAAAACGTATCCATGAGCAAGCGGAAAATAATCCCACGCCGACACATGATTAAGAATAAAGACAAAGGCAGCCGTTAATCAATTTCGGTTGCTTTTTTCTGTTGCTGAGCTTTATCCAAATACTCGGATATAGTCCGTCTTGCGTAGTCGAGTTTTTCAAGCTCGGCTACTATTTTTTTGTACTCATCATTAAGCTTATTTCGCTCCGAGATCAGTTTCGTTTGCCGTTCTCGCAGCGTTTCCAAACGGGGTATCTTTTTATTCGAATAACGTGACAATAATTCTTTTTTTATATTGTCGAATTGGCGCAGCTCTTTTTCATTTTCCGTCGCGAATTTCTTTGATGAAGTTCGCTTGTATTCATCGCTGATCGGCTTCAATGCGATGTACTTCTTTATCAATTTTTCAACGTCTTTTAAGTCGGAAAGATCATGCTGTAGGCTGTTCAGCTTTCCGACAATTTCAACTCTGTCGGAATATCGTGAAAGCGATTTTTCTTCAAGTTCCTCACGACTGTTTACATTATGCTCGGTGAGTAGGTTAAGCAGCTTCGACGCTTCTTTCATATTCTGAATATCCGCCCAACGCTGCAAGCCCTTTGATTCTTGAAATTTGCCCTTTGAGGTATCAATAAGTCGGCTCTTTTTATGATGTGTGACTTG
>CACYDE010000381.1 GCA_902773045.1 uncultured Ruminococcus sp.
GCCGAGGAAGAGCGCAAGCGTGCCGAAGAGGAAGCAAAACGCAAAGCCGAGGAGCAGAGACTTCGTGCGGAAGCCGAAGCAAAGCGTAAAGCCGAAGAAGCTCGTATTCGTGAAGAAGAAGAAAAAAGACGCCAGGAAGAAGCTGCCGCAAAGCGTAAAGCCGAAGAACTGAAAGCTATTCAGGATATTCAGGCTAAGATGCGCGAAGAGGAAAATCAGCGCGAGCAAAATAAAGTCAGGGAACGAGAGACTTTGGGAGATACCTCAAATAATGAGAGTATGATCGACGAAGACGGTACCGATCTGAGCACGCTGTCTCCGCTTCAAAGACGTATCAGAGAACAGCAGCGCCAGCTTCGCATGGAAGAGCAGAGGGCGCGTGAGGCGGCGAGGCAGAAAGCCGCCGAAGCCGATGCAAAAGCCGCACGCAGCCAGGCCGCTGCAGCCCGTCAGTCCGCAGCGGCTTCCGATCAGCCAAACAGGAATACTCCGCCGAGAACGCAGAGACCCGCAAGGCAGCTTGACAGACCGCAGCCTGTTGTAACGACTCCTCCGCAGACGCGTACTGCACCGATGACAAAATCGGGATTTAATCCGTTCAAAAAGAAAGTAGTTTATAAACAAGACCGTGAGGCAGGTGTAAACGAGTGGAAGTGTGAACAGTGCGGATTGGTCAACGCCAACTACGTTACGACCTGCGCATGCGGATACCGCAGATCAAACAGAAGAAAAAGACCCGATACGACCGGTCACACTCAGGGCGGCGCTCATTCTACGGGAAGCGTTGAACAGCCGAGAACTCAGCAGCCGGTAAATCAGCCGCCTGTTACAAGATCGCAGCCGCCGGTAAGTCAGTCTGCTGTTACAAGATCGCAGTCGCCGGTAAGTCAGCCTCCCGTTTCAAGATCGCAGGCGCCGGTGAGTCAGCCTCCCGTTTCAAGATCGCAGCCGCCGATAAGCCGGACGGCATCAGGTCACAAAATGGATATGAATGCCGATTGGACCTGTTTCAGATGCGGAACTGTTAACGCTTCGTACGTTACTACCTGCGGATGCGGTGTGACAAAGAGAAGATGTGCGAAATTCTATGAAACAGGCGAAGATCCGTACGCAGCTCAGGAAGCTGAGGATCTCAAGAGACAGGCTGAGAGAGATAAGGCTATGGAAGCTATTCTTGAGCAGAAGAGCAACTATGGTCCGAAGATGTTTGACAGCAATGTTGTTGTTGAAGTTGAAACTGTTTCCCGTCAAGGCGCGCTTGAGCGGAAAATGACGGATATGCTTTATAATATGGTTGATAAAGCAAGCAGCCGCAACGCTGTTCCTGAAGGAGAAGACCGTCTTAGTAAGTACAGACAGGATACTCCCGCAACAGCAGATCCGACAACTTCGAGTCAGTCTCCGTCAGCACCCCCTATCTCATCGAGAAGGGCAGCGGCACAGCCTCCTTCACCGCCGATTTCCGTGAGAAGAGCTGCAGCGGTTCAGCCTCAGGACAACGGTCAGGGCGGCGCAAAATCAATGTATAACAGAGAACCGTTCTTTGATGAGTGGAAGTGCCCCGATTGCGGAACTATAAACAACGACTATGTTTCGACGTGCGCATGCGGATGCAGTCAGCGCCGAGCTAAGAGATTGGCTCAGGGCGAGGGAAATGCACCGATATCCCGTCGTAATTCACAGCGTGCTCAGCAGCCTGTGGAATCCGAGCAGCCGGTTCAGGCAGTTAATGCGCCGACACGGCCTACTCATGCAGCTGCTCCCGTGACTCCTCCTCCTTTCCCCTCAGCACCAAAGAGCGAGCCAAGAGTTCAGCAGCCGTCTGTGAGTGTTCCTCCGCAGAGAGAGATCCCGCCGTCACCTGTAAGAGCTGCGGCTTCTCAAAGCAGAACAGCTCCCTCTTCATCCACAACGTCCGTTCCGTCAGGCGGTCCGAGATCGGTCAAAAATAATGACCGTGAACCGTATTTTGACGAATGGAAGTGTCCGGAATGCGGAACCATCAACAATGATTACGTAACGGCATGCAGCTGTGGCTGTACGCAGAGAAGAGCAAAGCGCTTACAGCAGAACAAGAAGAAGTAATATCTGTAAGGTTTTAATGACGCCCCCGATGAGGTTTTCTCGTCGGGGGTTACGTTTTTAAAAGAGGTATCACCGATGAGCCGCGTTTGATACCTCTTTTTGTTAGCATTATATAATATTTTGGATCAACATCATTTGCTTTCGAAACAGATCGTACCTGTAAATTTAGGGGATTTTTTTACCGTATCTAAAAAACCATCGGGTTTGTATTCCCGATGGTTTTTTAAATTTCAAAATTGAATATTATCATTTATGATTATGAAAACGGCACACAGGACAAATCTTATCCATAGACGACGAAGCGTCTAATACTTGGACGGAAATTGTACTTTTAGCATTATAAACAGCTGTTTTATATGCATTCCCGGCATCGGTTCCTGTGTTCAGACCGATCGACGCCTGAAGTATTATTATAGCGTCATTTGCCGTTATCTCTCCGTCTTTGTCAACATCGGCAAGGTTGAATTCGAGATTTGAAAATTCAACGAGATCGATGCTTCCTCTTAGAGCAATGACCGCGTCGTTTGCGGTAAGTTCTCCGTCAAAATCTATATCGCCATAAATATATTCATCGTCAAACTCCAAAGCACCGCAGTGAATACATTTTCCGTCAACAAATTCGTGGGGAGTCATCGGAATTTCTGTCTGAGGAACTATAATTTCACCGCATTCGGAACAGTGAGAACCCTCCGTCAATCCCGTGGATGTACATGTAGGCTCCACGGCAGGATCTATTACGATTGTGTGAGTGTGACCGAGCGGCGGAATGTATTCCTGAGGAATGATAACAGTACCGCAGACCGAGCAATGAGAACCTTCCGTCAGTCCGCTTTCATATTCGGTGGCAGGAACCGCAGGGTCAATGACCTCGGTGTGAGGGAGCATTTCAACAACGGATTGAGGAGTGATAATACTGCTGCATACCGAACAGTGAGAACCTTCGGTCAATCCTGTTGATGTACATGTCGGTTCAACCGCAGGATCGATTACTATTGTATGGTCGAGAATCGGGATCTCCTGCTGAGCAACGATGATCTCTCCGCATTCGGAGCAGTGAGAACCCTCCGTCAATCCTGTTGATGTACATGTCGGTTCAACCGCTTCATCGACAACGGGAGTATGAACATGAACGGGAGCTTCGGAATCCGAAACAGGGTCGGACTCGCTGTCGGAATCGTCTGCGTTTGCATTTGATGAAACTTTATAGCCTATATCGCTGTGCGGAAGTTCTTCGAGATCGGTATCGTAATATTCCTTGATGACAAAATTCATGTATGAAGAGTTTATGTCGATATCTTTTTTTACGGAGAATGTGTATCCCACTATTTCTTGATTATCGCTAAGAAATATTCCGTTTGGACCCGCAACGAAAGAGTAATAAAAAAATCCTTTGCTGATACGGTTTTCGAATGATGTTTCGATTTTCGGTTCAGTGGAAATATAATCGAAATATCTTATATTAAAGTTTAATGTCGCAAGGAGACCCGCGACACTTTTATTACTGTCTGCAGTCAGATATACAGTGACGGTATCGCCTTCTTTTGCGGAGAGCTTTACGTCAAGCTGAGTATCGGTCGGGAAATTTTCGCAATAGCGGGAGATCGAAGATGTTTCTTTTGAAAACAGAGGAGCATTCGTCCGCGGTTCGGTGTCGTTTGATGCGGCTGCTGCGGCTGACGGAAAGAGAATAGCCGAACACAGGAGCAGTGAAAGTAATTTCTTCATTTAAAATACCTCCATGAAAAGTATTAATGTACATTTATTATAAAGCATTTTTCTGTAAATTTCTACTGTTTGACAAAATTTTTGTAGAAAATGCCAAAATATTTATCTTAATAAAAATAAATATGCGGGCGAGTTTAAAGAAAATCAAGGGAAATGTTTGTTTCTGTTAATTGGAATACTTTGATGTTCCCACCGTGTTTTTCATGAAACTTCGCACTTCCAAAGAAACAAGTTTGCCTTAAACCGTAAATCTTGAAACGGATAAAGTTTTTCCCGTTTTTTCGTCTATTTCGAAAACAACGCAGCCCATGCTGCACGTTCCTTCGGCTGTTTCAAATTTGACCGGCATTTTGTTTTTGAATTTTGCTATCGCAAGTTCTTTTCTGACTCCGAGAACCGAATCCATCGGTCCGGTCATTCCTACATCCGTGATATAACCGGTTCCTTTTTTAAGGATCGTTTCATCGGCTGTCTGAACGTGAGTGTGAGTTCCGAAGCAGGCGGATATTTTCCCGTCAAGATAAAAGCCCATTGCTTTTTTTTCGGCTGTTGCCTCGGCATGAAAATCAAGTATCCGCACTTTACAGTCTTTTGTTTCATCGAGAATAGAGTCAATTTTTTTGAACGGGCAGTCAAGAGGTTCAAGATACATAGTTCCCATAAGATTTATAACGCATATTTTATATCTCAGCATATCAACTATTGTGTAACCTCTTCCCGGGGTAGTTCCTTCGGGGTAATTTGCCGGTCGAATGAGCCGTTCACAGTTTTCATAGTAATCAAGCGATTCTTTCCTTCTGAACGCATGATTTCCCGATGTTATCACGTCAACGCCGCAGTCGAAAACCGCGTCCGCGGAAAGCGGGGTCAGTCCGTTTCCGTCCGCCGAGTTCTCGCCGTTCGCTATGACAAAGTCGATTTTGTTTTCTCTTTTGAATTTTGGAAGAGTTTTCATAAGGTACTCACACCCAACGGAGCCAACAACGTCACCTATGCAAAGTATTTTCATATAATCCGCCTTTCAGCTTTTAATTTTAACAATATAAATATTGACTGTTTATAAAGTATACATCAAAATACAAAAAAAGTCCAGACACGGCAATATAAGTCTGAAATTCATTTTTCATTGAGCAATAATGCCGATTCGCAGTATGTCAAAAAGGCAATTTCTACAAGTTTATTTAATGAATATTGTAATTTTTAACGAGTTTTAGTATTGCAAGCAGGCGGCGGTTTGTGTTATAATTTTAAAGTCTATAGGTGTGATTATATGACAAATACGTATCTTAAAGGCGGTGAGGACTGATGTCCGCAAAAGTAACTCTGCTGGCTTACACTCCGATGCCCGAACAAACTGTGGCAATGGCGGCTAAGCTGTGCTATTCGAAATCGGATATAGAAACCGTAAAAGACGGTCTGACCGAAGAAAAGACAGCGTCTTTTCTTGATATGCTTTCATCTCTCGGTCACCAAAGCCCGATCGAGCATGCTTCGTTCACTTTTGGGATAGAGGGGATTTCAAGAGCCTGTTCACATCAGCTCGTGCGCCATAGGATCGCTTCCTACAGTCAGCAGTCGCAGCGCTATGTTGACGGAAGTTCCTTTGAATATGTGACTCCGCCTTCAATTGCGGAAGACTCCGATCTTCTTGAAAAGTACAGCAGAGCGATCGAACTTGAGGCGAAAGCCTACGCTGAGGTTCGTGACGCTCTTATCGTTCGGAGCATAAAAAAATATCTGAACAATAATGAAGATAAAAAGAATGAATTCGGAAGTCCGGAGAATATTGCTGACGATGATCTGATAATGACATTCAAGCAGTTTGACGGAAAGAAATTTTCATCTTTTGAAAAGCTTGCGAATGAGGACGCAAGATTCATTCTTCCTAACGCCTGTACAACAAAAATTATCTGCACATTCAATGCGAGAAGTCTTCTTAACTTTTTTGAACATCGCTGCTGCAACCGCGCTCAGTGGGAAATTCGTGATGTAGCTCAGCAGATGCTTGCTCTTGTGAAAGAAGCGGCTCCTCATATATTCGGAAAAGCCGGTCCGGGCTGTCTTTACGGCGTGTGTCCGGAGGGGAAAATGTCGTGTGGAAGAATGAAGGAAATGCGTGAAAAATTCGGTGTTGCTCCAACAACCGATAAAAAGGTTCGATAAAATCTCGAGCCGCGGTGATAATTTAACGGACAGAGGAATGATTCGTAAAATGAACGGAAAACTAATAGTTATCGAAGGACTTGACGGAAGCGGCAAAGCGACCCAGACGTCTCTTCTCTGCGAAAAATATTCAAATAGAGAAATAATGTTCAGAAGGCTGAGTTTTCCGAATTACGAAAGTCCGTCGTCGGCGCTTGTCAAGATGTATCTCGGCGGTGAGTTCTCAAAAACACCCGAAGGAGTCAATCCTTATGCTGCGTCTGTTTTTTATGCTGCGGACAGGTGTGCTGGATATTTAAAAGATTGGAAAAAGGACTATGAAAAAGGAATGATCTTTGTTGCCGATCGTTACACGACCTCGAATGAAATATATCAAATGAGCAAGCTGCCTTTCGGTCAATGGGACGAGTTCCTTGATTGGACGGAGGATTTTGAGTATCGAAAACTTGGTATCCCGAAGCCCGACAAGGTAGTCTATCTCGATATGTCCGTTGAGGTTTCTCAAAGGCTCATGTCTGCGCGTTACGGCGGCGACGAGTCAAAAAAGGATATTCATGAAAGCAGCGTCGAGTTCCTGAAGCATTGCAGAGAAGCCGCTCTCTATGCCGCCGGAAAGCTTTCATGGTCGGTTATAAGATGTGACGACGGAGAAACGGCAAGGGGAATCGCCGAGATATCGGAGGAAATAGAGAAAGCAGTCGGTGATATTGTTTTTGGCTGACAGCATTATAACTCAATATTCCCACATATTAATTACCCATTTGTCTTTATCGAAACTGTGTTTTTAGGAATTTGAACAGAGTTCGAGTAAACGGTTGAATGGGGGGATGGGCGATGTCATTAAATTAAGAAAAAGTTGGTTAGGAACTGTGAAGAAATAAATTTTCAATTTATGCTTAGGATAATTTGTTCTGAACAAGGCAAATTTTTGCAGGAATACTAA
>CACYDE010000382.1 GCA_902773045.1 uncultured Ruminococcus sp.
AAAAGATGCGCCCGTAACACACCGAGAGGGCAAGCCGTAAGGCACAGACCGATCGGCATGTGTTACAAGTGCTCTTGGGGTGCAAGCAAGATGG
Source organism: uncultured Ruminococcus sp. (assembly GCA_902773045.1). Classification (GTDB taxonomy): domain Bacteria; phylum Bacillota; class Clostridia; order Oscillospirales; family Acutalibacteraceae; genus RUG592. The sequence goes on from CACYDE010000382.1 coordinate 95, forward strand.
GTATCAAGTCCGTAGGACGTGATTTAATCAGTGGTTCCCTAAAATAAATGCTGCTTCAAAGCGCATTAACGAAGGATTTTTGTTTTACAATCGGCAAATTTTTTAAGAAGGAGATTTCATTATGGCTAAGCATACTATTTTTAAGGGCGCAGCAACCGCGCTTATTACCCCTCTCAATGAAAACGGAGTTGACTATGAAAACCTCGGAAAGCTCATTGACTGGCAGATCGAACAGGGAATAGACGCTCTTGTGATCTGCGGAACGACGGGAGAAGCTTCGACTCTTACCGACGCCGAACACAGAGAAGTTATCAGATTTTCAGCCGAGAGGATCAACCACAGGATCCCAATGATCGCAGGAACAGGCGGAAATGACACTGCTTACGCAGCAGATCTGACGAAGTATGCCTGTGAAGTCGGCGCAGACGCATGTCTTGTTGTAACTCCGTATTACAACAAAGCTACTCAGAACGGACTCGTGAAAATGTTTAACACCATTGCCGACGCAAGCACAAAGCCGCTCATTCTTTATAATATCCCATCGAGAACGGGCGTTAATATTGCTCCGGAAACCTTCGTGAAGCTTGCCGAGAATCCGAAGATCGCCGCAGTTAAGGAAGCGAGCGGAAATATTTCTCAGTGCGTGAAGATCATGCAGCTTGTCGGCGATAAGATAGATATGTACAGCGGAAACGACGATCAGATCGTACCTCTTCTTTCAATCGGAGGAAGCGGCGTAATTTCCGTTCTTTCAAACGTTTTCCCGAAGGAGACGTCCGAGCTTTGTCACAAATTCTTTGACGGTGACGTTAAGGGAAGCGCAGAAATGCAGCTTAAGTATCTTCCTCTCATCAATGCTCTTTTCTCGGAAGTCAATCCTATCCCGGTCAAGGCTGCAATGGCAAAGATGGGCTTCGGTGAGAATTACGTCAGACTTCCTTTGACTCCGATGGAAGAGAACCATGCCGAGATCCTTTACTCCGAAATGAGAAAAATGGGGCTTGACATTTGATTATAGCAAAAGGATGTTTAATATATGATATGTAATAATTTATCCGTAAATGAAAAAGGTCACCTTACATTTGCAGGCGTCGATACGGTGGAAATGGCAAATAAATACGGAACTCCGCTCATGCTCATGGACGAGGCAAAGATCCGTGAAAAATGCTCTGTTTACCGTGAAGCAATGAAGGAGTATTTCACTCCGGATTCGATGCCGCTTTTTGCAAGCAAGGCGCTGAGCTTTAAATATATCTATAAGATCGCAAACAGCGAAAATATAGGGATAGACTGTGTTTCCGCAGGCGAAATTTTCACAGCTGTCAAAGCAGGCTTCCCGATGGAAAAAGCTTATTTCCACGGAAACAGCAAGACGGACGATGAGATCAGATTCGCGATCAACAGCGGCGTAGGTCATTTTGTCTGCGACAGCATCGAAGAGGTTTCGGTCATTGACGAGATCGCCGGAAAAATGAATGTTCGCCAAAAGGTTCTCTTGAGGATCACTCCGGGAATAGACCCCCACACCCACAAGAAGATATCGACCGGAAGCGTTGATTCGAAATTCGGTGTTGCTATCGAAACGAAGCAGGCTTATGAGCTTGTGGAAAAAACATTGAAGCTTCCGAACATCGAACTTATGGGTTATCACTGCCACATAGGTTCTCAGATCTTCGAATATGACCCGTTCTGCGACGCCGCAAAAATCATGATAAAATTTATTGCCGATACAAAAGAAATGTTCGGTTTCGAGGCTAAGGAGCTGAATCTCGGCGGAGGTATGGGCGTCAGATATACGGAAGATGATCCCGAGATAGATTACAGAGCTAATATAAAGGGTATTGCCGATATCGTCAGGAGTCTTTGCGCTGAATATAATATTTCCATGCCAAAGATCCTTATGGAGCCGGGAAGGAGTATTGTTGCGGATGCAGGACTTACTCTCTACACGGCAGGTTACTTAAAGGAGATCACGGGTCTGAAAAACTATATTTCCATCGACGGAGGTATGACGGACAATCCGAGGTTCACTCTTTATCAGTCTCCGTATACCGTTCTTCTGGCAAATCGCATGAATGAGGAAAAGGATTACAAATGCACCGTTGCGGGGCGCTGCTGTGAAAGCGGAGACATAATCCAGGAAGACGTGATGATGCCGAAGCCAAAAAGAAACGATACCATCGCTGTTCTGACGACCGGTGCTTACAACTATGCTATGGCTTCACATTACAATAAGGTTCCGAAGCCCGCGGTGGTAATGATAAAGGATAAAGAAGATTTTGTCGTTATCAGACGTGAAACGATCGAAGATATGATCTCGAACGAGCTTTGATCGCCAAAAAAGATCATTAACCGTAAAAATAATGTCCCTGACTGAAAGATTTCGGTCAGGGACAGATTTTTTAAGGCAATACCGCAAAGACGTCAGGCGGTCTTTGTGCGGTGTTGCCTTAACCTTTTTTGTCGCAAAGAAGGCAGACAGCGTGGGCAGAGATACCTTGCTCCGTTCCTGTGAATCCGAGCTTTTCTTCCGTGGTAGCTTTTACATTCACGCAGTCGATATCAATTGAACACGCAGATGCAATATTTTTTCTCATTTCGTCTATGTATGGTCTTAGCTTGGGCTTTTGTGCGATGACGGTAGAGTCTATGTTGGAAATTGTGTAACCTTTCTGTTTTATCTTTTCGCAGACGATTTCAAGAAGTTTTATGCTGTCTGCACCTTCATATTTGGGGTCATTGTCGGGGAAGAATTTCCCGATATCACCGAGTGCAGCCGCACCCAAAACAGAATCCATCACTGCATGGACGAGAACATCGGCGTCGGAATGTCCGAGAAGTCCCAATGAGTGGGGGATATCAACTCCGCCGATAATAAGTTTCCTTCCTTCAACAAGTTTATGTACATCGTATCCGTGACCTACTCTCATGTTAACAAACCTTTCCTTATGTAATATCCAAATTTTCGTTATTCCGCAGCCTTAGAAAAGTTTCGGCTGCGGCTATATCTTCGGGGGTGGTTAGCTTTATGTTTGTATAATCTCCGATGGTAATATGAACCGTTCCGCCGACAGATTCTATCACCTGACAGTCATCGGTGAAATCCATGTTTTCCGTTTCGGCTTTCCGAAGAGCGCTGAGATATGTTTTTTTGTCGAAAACCTGCGGAGTCTGAATGATGAAAAGCTTTTCACGCGGCGGCGTTCCGGAGACAGTGCCGTTTTCTGCGGTTTTTATTGTGTCCTTGACAGGAACGGCAAGAGTTGCCGCGCCAAAAGTTATTCCGTCCTTCACGGCGCTTATGATATTTTCTTTTTTCACCAACGGTCTTGCGCCGTCGTGAATTGCAATGACGCTGCACTCATCGTCGGTCGTTTCAACTCCGCGGCTCACGGATCTCTGGCGCGTTTCACCTCCGTGAGTGAATTTTAAAGGTGTATTCATTATTTTCTCTTTAAAAAGACTTTTGAAAGCTTCGGTCTCATCTTTCGGACAGACGATAATAATTTCATCAAAAATACCGGCTTCCTCAAATTCACCGACTGTTGTTTCAAGGACGGTTTTGCTTCCTATTCTGAGGAGCTGTTTGCTTGTTTTTGATTTCATTCTTGTTGACGAACCTGCGGCAACGATCACCGCAGATATAAATTTATTTTCGAACATAATTTATCACCGCTGCCTGTCAGAATTTTGTTGTAAATATATTGGCGATCAGATCCACCGCCGAAACGCATAAGAATACGATAATTATAAACCCGATCACGGAAAGTATTCTCACCGCATTTCTTTTGAATGGCGACATTTCTTCCCATTCGGGTTCATCGGGAAGATCGAGCTTTTCGTAGTAATCCGGAATATCCATCGCGGACACACCGTTTAAAGCGTCGATAGCTTTTTTCAGAAAGCTTATCGGAACGAAATAGACGTATTTTCCGTCCTCAACACCCATCATTGGCGTAACTTTTGAAACGACACTTTCCGAAAACGGGATTTTTTCCTTTATTAAAGTGTTTTCAACTATCCCTTTGTTGACTTCATCGACTGCAATCAGCCTGACAGGCTGATTCAGATCGATTTTTTCCGAAAGTTTTTTTCCGCAGGAACAGACATTTTCCGAAAAATATATTTTCCTGCACCTTGAACAATACTTCATAATCACCATACCTTTTTTAAACACGTGAAGATAGTTTTAGAGTTACATAAGTTTCCGAACCCGACCGAGAGTAGATTTTTTTAAACACGTGAAGATAGTTTTAGAGTTACATAAGTTTCCGAACCCGACCGAAAGTGGATTTTTTACGGTTGGATTTTGACAAACTTTTTTTAACACGTGAAGATAGTTTTAGAGTTACATAAGTTTCCGAACCCGACCGAGAGTTGATGTTTTACGGTTAGTTCTTGATCGACATTGTTGATGATCTCGTTTCATTTTCAAGACCGTGATAACTTTGCCTGCGGCGCCCGCCGCCCCGACCGAGAACTGCTTTTTTACGGTAGGGTTTGTAGCTATATATTGTGCATATATAAGATAATAGCCGGAAGTTGGGCTTATAAATCAATATTATACACTTATATCATACTACATCTGCATGTTTGTTGTCAATTTATTTGCCGGAATCAATGTTAAAGAATCACTGAAAAGCTGTAACCTTGTGTATGAAGGAAAATCCGTTGGAATGTGACGGAGCGCGCGATATGATGTGGGAGTTTTGAGATAAACGGAAAATTTTTCGGTTCCCCGTTCCGGCAGACTTTTTTCTTCTCCTGTAAACTTTAACGCAGCGTATAACGCAGTCCCGGAAAAACGGTATGGACATGATTTTTTCTATCAAAAGGAATAATCATTGTGTATGAAAAATAAATATTAAATGAGGAAACTTCTTTGAATTTGACGGTCGTTTTGTTTCATATATGCTTTGACAAATATGAAAAGTAATGGTATCATATGTGAGTAGAATTATAAATAACTTAAACTTTTCATATATTAATTACCCATCTGTTTTTATCGAAACTGTGTTTTCAGGACTTTAAAGAGAGTTTTGAATAACCGGTTGAATTGGTTCGGAGCGATAGCCCCGATGGGTTAGAGGGCAAAGCATTCTAACCCGGCAGCCCCTATTTCCTTGAGGCAAAGGGGGTTGAGGGTATGGGTGACGGATAAAGCTTTGATCGAAGAATAAGCTCGAATTCGACAGTGAAAACTATTCTTTGCATCGACAACCCACGATAGGCTCTGCATTCATTGTGATTTTGAGTATGGGAAGTTTAAGTAAATAAATCCGGAGGTTGAAAAATGCGTAAAATCATAGCGATCTGGGCGGCCAAGCTTGCGGCGTCTGCGGCAAGACTTATGGGAAAAAACGGAAGTTCAATGCCGGGAACGATAGCTTTAAAGATCTGTCCCGATATCCTGACCAGACTGTCAAACGATATTGATAAGGATATAATTGCTGTCTGGGGAACAAACGGAAAAACCACCACCAATAATATGATCTGTACGGTGCTGGAAGATCAAGGCTATAAAATAGTATGCAACAAAGTCGGTTCAAATATGCTGTCGGGCGTTGTTTCGGCATTTATATCCTACAGCACACTCACAGGAAAAGTAAAAGCGGATTATGCTTGTCTTGAAATGGACGAGGCTTATGCGCGCATAATTTTGAAATATCTGACTCCGACAAAAATCGTGATAACCAACCTTTTCCGCGATCAGATGGATCGTTACGGTGAGATAGACACAACGATATCCTACATTCAGAAAGCTCTTGATAAAGCGCAGAACGCAGCTTTGATCCTGAATGGCGACGATCCTCTCACCGCTTCGCTGGGAAAGGACTACAAAAATACAGTTTATTACGGGATAACAGAAAACCTCGGACTGAATCTGAATGAAACGAGAGAAGGACGTTACTGTCGTTTTTGCGGAAACGAGCTTCAATATGATTTTTATCAGTATGGACAGCTCGGAAAGTATCGCTGTGGCAAATGTGGTTTTTCGCGTCCCAAGCCACAGTATGACGGAAAAAATATCAGGGTCGACGATTATGTCAGCTTCGATGTTTCGTCAACTCATGTAGATCTTCCGTGTAAAGGCATTTATAATATATATAACGCTCTTGCGGCGTTTGCTTTCTGTGACAGCTGCGGTATAGAGAAAAAAGAAATCGCAAAAGGACTTGAAAAATATAAGGGTCAAATAGGAAGAATGGAAGAATTCAGGATCAAAGACAAGCTTGTCGTTTTTAATCTTGCGAAGAACCCTGCAAGCTTCAATCAGAGCATCGGAAATGTGATAAATGAAAAGAGAACAAAAGATGTTATCATCGGAATCAACGATAACGATCCGGACGGAAACGACGTTTCGTGGCTTTGGGACGTTGATTTTGAAAAGCTGAAAAATGATTCCGTTATGAGCTACACAACCTCGGGAATACGCTCAAAGGATATGGCTGTAAGACTAAAATACTGTGATATTGACGAGAAAAAGATCTCCGTGGGCGGTGATATGAAGCAGGATATTATAAACGCCGTAAACGGAAAGGGCGAGAGAGTGTATATTGTTGTGAACTACACGCTGCTTTTCTCGACAAAAAAGATCCTGAGTGAACTGGAGGAGGAACTATGAAACTGAAAATTGCTCATCTGTACCCCGATTTGCTCAATCTCTACGGCGATATCGGCAATATTACAACTATAAAGAAAAGGTGTGAATGGCGGGGACTCGAGATCCAGGTTGATTCGGTCTACGGTAATGAAAAGATCCATTTTACCGATTATGATCTTGTTTTTCTCGGAGGAGGTTCGGATCGTGAACAGCTTCTTGTCCGTGATAAGCTTATGCTTATGAAAAAGGAGATAAGCTCCTATGTCGAGGACGGCGGAGTTCTTTTGGCAGTTTGCGGAGGATATCAGCTTTTGGGAAGCTACTACAAACTTGAAAATGAAACGATCCAAGGGTTGGAGATCCTGAATATTCAGACCGAAGTGGGAAAGACCAGACTGATAAGCGATGTTGTTCTTGAAAATGATGAATTCGGAACTATTGTGGGATTTGAAAACCATGGAGGAAGAACATACATCAACGATCATAAACCTCTCGGAAAGGTGCTTTACGGAAACGGAAACAACGGCACCGACGGTTATGAGGGTGTTGTATACAAGAATGTAATTGCGACGTATCTTCACGGATCTCTTCTCCCGAAGAATCCGCTTCTCAGCGATCACATAATTAAGATGATGCTCGAACAGAGAGGACTTTCTGCGGAGCTTGAACCAATTGACAACAAGTTAGAGCTTGACGCGCACAAGTATATTGTTGACAGGTTTGTTAACGGCAGAAAGAAATAATCGTATGGTTTATAATGACAAACAACATAGGCGAGCGCCGCAGGCAAATAAAAAATTTTTGAAAGTGAATCGAGATCATCAACAAAGTTGGTCAAGAACTGACCGTAAAAAAATAAACTCTCGGTCGGGTTCGTGAGGTTATGTAACAAGAAAATTATCTTCACGTGTTTAAAAAACGGTCGGGTTCGTGAGGTTATGTAACA
>CACYDE010000383.1 GCA_902773045.1 uncultured Ruminococcus sp.
CTGGCGTATGTCGAGGACGACAACGCAGCTATGCGCTTACCGGGGCGTCGAACTTGTCTGGATATTTGTTTGGTTTGCTATAATTATCACAGCTTTTACGATATCACAATCGGTACTCGGATTTTCATTTTTAGTGCGATAAATTCCGAATTGGCAGGTATAAAGCCGTGTATTATACGTGGAGACATTTGAATTGTTTTACGAAGATCAAAATTTCATTGTTAAGCTTATTCTGTTCTTTTTAGTATCAATGGAAATTATCTTAACATTTATAATGTCCCCGACTTTAAGAACCTCTCCGGGGTGTTTGATATACCTGTCACATATCTGTGAAATATGAACCAGTCCGTCCTGATGAACGCCGATATCAACAAACGCGCCGAAATCAATAACATTTCTAACAGTTCCTTTAAGTTCCATGCCTTCTTTAAGATCGTTTATATCCAGAACATCACTTCTGAGCATAGGCTGCGGAAGCTCGTCACGCGGATCTCGACCGGGCTTGGAAAGCTCTTTTGTGATATCAATGATCGTCGGTATCCCTATCCCTATCCTCTCGGAGATCTCACGGATACTCTTCCTGCTCAGGCGCGAGGAAATATCGGAAAAATCGGATCTCAGTCCCTTGTTATCCTCATATCCGAGAATATCAAGAAGCTTTTTCGTCGGCTCATAGCTTTCCGGATGTATCCCCGTGTTGTCAAGCGGATTTTTACTTTCCGGAACTCTGAGAAAACCTGCGCTCTGCTCAAAAGCTTTTGGTCCGAGCTTAGGAACTTTTTTCAGCTCCGCCCTTGATTTAAACTCTCCGTTTTCCTCCCTGTATGCAACAATATTTTTACAAACTGTGCTGCTAAGTCCCGACACTCTCGAAAGAAGCGCAGGCGACGCCGTGTTAAGATCGACCCCGACAGAGTTTACGCAGTCCTCAACTACTCCGTCAAGCGCTTCGCCGAGTTTTTTCTGAGGCATATCATGCTGATACTGTCCTACTCCGATCGCCTTCGGATCAATTTTCACCAGCTCCGCCAAAGGATCCTGAAGACGCCTTGCAATTGAAACTGCGCTTCTCAAAGTAAGATCCAACTCGGGAAGTTCCGAAGCCGCAAGCTTTGAAGCCGAGTAAACGGACGCACCGGCTTCGCTGACAACCATATAATAAACCTTTCGTTCACAGTCCTTTATAACATCTGCGGCAAACATCTCGGTTTCCTTACTTGCCGTTCCGTTTCCTATCGAAATTATATCCACATTATGCTTGGAGATAAGTTCAAGAAGCTTTTGCTTTGACTTTTTTATCTGTTCCTTGGAATGCGTGGGATAGATCACTGCCGTTTCAAGGACCTTCCCCGTAGGATCGACAACCGCCGTCTTGCAGCCTGTCCGATAACCCGGATCAAGCCCCAAAACTACTTTTCCTTTAACAGGCGGCTGCATGAGAAGCTGTTTTAAATTCTGTGAAAAGACCTTGATAGCGCTTTCGGTGGCTTTTTCCGTAAGATCGTTTCGAATCTCTCTTTCTATCGACGGGTAGATAAGTCTTGAATAAGCGTCTTCACATGCTTCCTTAACAAGTTTTGAGCTTGGGCTGTTTCCTCTTACAGTCATTTTGAAGATAGAGTCAAGAGATCTTTCATCGTCATTTTCAACGCCTACTTTAAGAACGCCCTCCTTTTCTCCGCGGTTCACTGCAAGAATACGATGACCGGGAATTTTCGAAACAGGTTCGTTAAAATCATAATACTGAGTGTAAACGCTCTCACTTTCCGGGTCTGCCGCCTTGACCTCGATCTTTCCGCTTGACGCAGCGATCGAGCGGATATTTTTTCTGATCTCGGCATTATCGGAAACCGATTCCGCAATAATATCCAGCGCACCCGAAACCGCTTCTTCCGCACTCGCCACACCTTTTTCACTGTCTGCAAAACCCGCGCCCTCTTTGATCGGATCGAAGTCCCTGCGCTGCTGAAGGATAACGTAAGCAAGAGGTTCAAGACCTTTCTCTTTCGCAACGGAAGCTCTTGTTTTTCTTTTAGGACGGAAAGGACGATATATATCCTCAAGTTCACTCAGAACAGCCGCAGAGTCAAGCTGTTTTTCGATCTCGTCCGTCAGCTTCTCCTGAGCCTCGATCAAAGATCGTATCTCTTCACGTCTTTTGTCAAGATTTCTGTAATAATCAAGTTTTTCGGAAAACTCTCTGATAAGCTGATCGTCCATCGAGCCGTGCATTTCTTTTCGGTAGCGAGCTATGAACGGGATAGTGTTTCCCTCGTCAAGAAGAGCAATTATATTTTTCGCGTATTCCTCCAAGATCTTAAATTCTTCGGACAAAACCTTAGGATAATCCATCTTTACCTCCGTATATAAAGTTATACCGTAAAAGCGCATAAAAGGAACTTCTCCCCGAAAAAGGCTCCACAGCAAACAAAAGTTATAATGCTACAATTATAGCACAAAAATATAATGTTGTACAGGATAGTTTAAAAGATTCGGAAAATTTTTCCGATCAGCAATAAACCGCCGCAACAATAAAACGGGGTTTTTGAACGAGTTAAGACCTTCTCAGTTAGTCTGATTTCGCTGAGGGCAGTTTATTTTCTACGCCGATTTGCTGTGTCAGCGCCCAAAGGCTCTGCCTTTGGAAACC
>CACYDE010000384.1 GCA_902773045.1 uncultured Ruminococcus sp.
GAAGTCAAGCCGCAAGGCGCAGGCTGATTGGATTGTGCTGCAAATGCCCTTGGGGTATCGTTAGACGGTCTTTGTGCGGTGTTGCCCTAAGCATAAATTGAAAATTTATTTCTTCACAGTTCCTAACAATTTCTTTAATAGAAACAAGATTGTAACATTACTCGGATCAGACATAAGAAAGGTTTATCTTATGTCTGATTTTTTATGTGTGTTTAAAGTGAAATCAATGATTACAATATTGAAAAAAAAGTTTATTTATGATATAATCACAGACGGTTTCGTATATACAGAAAAGAAATGAGGGATGTGTGAATGAAAAACAAAAAAAGAAAAAACCGGGAAAATTCCCAAACCGTGAAACCGGCAGCCGAAGAAACAACCGGGGAAGAAGCTGCAAACACGGAATCTTCGAAAGATGATCCCGAAGATAAATCCGAAGAAACTCCGGATGATAACACAAACGATAATACAAATGATACTATAGAGGATATTACGGAAAACAACACCGAAGAAAGATCTTCGGAAAGTTCCGAAACAGAAACGGAAGATGATCCCGATAAAACTTTGAAAAAAAACAGCGAAGAAAAAGACGGAAAATCAAAAGCTTCCGATCCTTCTCCGAGAATAGGAAAGAAAAAAATTGACCGTACAGCATTGGTCATGCTTTTGGGAGAGATCGTTATTCTTGCGATCTGCGCCGCAATGATCTTTTCCATCAAATCCGGCGCAAAGCCTGCAAAAATTTCCATGGACGAGTGGTTTTCGGATTACATAACATACTCCGAAGAAGGCTGGAAAGCAACTCCCCAAACTGTCAATTCAAACGACGAAGTGGATCTCATTTACGGTCCTTATCTTAAAATGAGCCGAGGAACTTATCTTGTGACTGTCGACTATTCCACGACCGAGGATCAGGTCTGTTACGCGGCTTCAAGCGGAGGACAGGAAAATTTTCTTCAAACCGGAAATTCACGGCTTTCGAAGGATTTCAATACTGTTTCCTTCCGCGCTTATTTAAAGCATGAGATAGATAATTTTGAGGTTATCGTAAGATATAACGGCCGCGGAAACCTGACGATAAACAACATTACTATCTGTGAGGACTATTCCACTTTTTCAAGGCTTTTTGTTTACATCTTAGCAATTTTTATTATATGTGACATATTCTATCTTTTCTATGACAAGATAAAGAAAAACAGAAATCTGCTGCTCTCTCTTCTCGGAATTGCACTTCTCTGTTCTCTGCCGCTTTTCACCGACGGTATCGGAAAAGGTCACGATCTGAATTATCATGCCATGAGGATAGAAGCGCTCGCCGATTCGATCAAGCACGGAGTTTTTCCAAACAGGATGTCGGCTTTGTGGTTTAACGGATATGGATATCCTTCGTCAATTTACTACGGCGATCTTCTGCTTTATATTCCTGCGCTTCTCCGAGTTGCAGGTTTTGGAATAGTAACTTCTTATAAGGCATACGTTCTGTTTATAAATCTGGGAACTTCCGTGATCTCTTATCTCTGCTTTAAGGGAATAGTAGGCGACAGACGCAATGCGGTTCTTTCTTCTCTGGTTTACTCGGCGTCCACCTACAGACTGGTCAACCTATTTATTCGCTCGGCTGTCGGAGAATACACGGCAATGATGTTCTTCCCGATCACAGCCTATGCGATCTATAAAATTTACACGGACAACACCGAGAAAAACTGGAAGAAAAACGCACTTTGTCTTGCGGTCAGCATGTTCGGAATGATAACCTGTCATATTCTCAGCACGGAAATGGCGGCGTTCATATTGGCTGCGGTCTGCATCGTGCTGTTCAAGAAAACATTCAAACCTCTTGTGATAAAAACATATCTTTTAGCTGTCGGCGAATCGCTTCTTCTCAGCGCTTATTTCCTTATCCCGTTTGCCGACTATTACAGAAACGTCACCGTCCGCATTAACGACACAGTCGACTATGCTCCGTTTATTCAGCATCACGGCTGCATGCCTTCCGAATATTTCGCAGTCTTCAGAGATATCTTCAGCAATTATACGGTCCATTACAATTCGCGTATTGCGAGTACGCCGGGACTTCTCCTGATGTTCGTCATGATAATCGGAATAGCATTCTGCTTCAACGGACGGAAACAGCGCGGTTTCGGAACAGTCGTATTTTTAACCGCATTTTCGATATTCTCGCTTTTCCTTGCGTCAAACGTTTTCCCGTGGGACGCATTCGCTCAGGATTCTTCGATCGGAAGACTTCTCGCTCAGGTTCAGTTCCCGTGGAGATACGTTGCTATGGCAATAATTTTTCTGACGCTTCTGTTCTCCTATCTTTTCAAGATCTTCTGTGAAAAGGATTTCGGAAGCTGCTCGAAATATATCAAAAGCGGTGCGGCTCTTGCCGTTGCTGCCGTCTGCATTTCCTGCACGTTCCTTTTCACAGGCGGTTTTCTGGACGACATACGATACAGAACATGGTACGACACGCCCGATCTTGACACAGGAACGGTAGGTTCGGGAGAATACAAGCTTCCTGACGCGAAAGATTATCTTGATAATTCAGTCCATTCCACAGCGATGAAAAATGTCGAAATAATTGAAAGAGACGGCTGCAAGATGGTTCTTTCCTGTGAGGGAATAGGAATTTCGGGAACGGTCGAGGTTCCGATCTTCAACTATAAAGGTTACACGGTTACCGATGACGAAGGCAACAAATACGAGATATTTAACGGTGACGGAGGAACGATAAAGTTTGATCTTCCGAAAAATTTCAAAGGCAATATAACCGTTGATTTCGTATCACCGTGGTTCTGGCGGCTCAGCGAAGCGATCACGCTTATTTCCATTGTATACCTTGTAATTGATAACAGGAAAGAAATGCTGCAATTTTTCAGAAAAATATTGTCTTAAGAACAAACTGTCACGAATATATAATAACTAACAAGCCCCCGTATTCAATTAAAACAGAAACGGGGGCTTGTTTTTTACGGGCAGTGCAGAAACGCCGTTAATGATCCGATCCAAAACCCTGATTTTGTTGGATTTATTTGTTGAGATTTCCCGGTTTATATGCTATAATGGCTTTATGACGCTTGAAAAACGGCGTAAAAACGGAATAAACGCTGTTTTCAAAATGCTGAGACCCCCGATAAATAAAGGAGAAGTGAAATAAAATGAAATTAGGTATAGTTGGTTTGCCGAATGTCGGCAAAAGTACGCTTTTCAATGCGATCACAAATGCAGGAGCGCAGAGCGCAAATTATCCTTTCTGTACTATAGAACCGAACATAGGAGTAGTTGCCGTTCCGGACAAAAGACTCGACAAGCTTGCGGAAATGTATGATCCGGATAAGTATACTCCCGCAACGATAGAGTTTGTAGATATCGCAGGACTCGTCAAAGGAGCTTCAAAGGGCGAAGGTCTGGGAAATAAGTTTCTATCTAATATCCGCGAATGTGACGCTGTCGTGCATGTTGTCCGCTGTTTCGAAAATGATGATATTATCCACGTTGAAGGAAGCGTTGACCCTCAAAGAGATATCGACACGATCAATCTTGAACTTATTCTTTCGGACATAGAGATCATCGACAGAAGAATAGACAAGGCTTCGAAAATGGTTAAAGCCGATAAAAAATATCAAGCCGACGTTGACTTCTTCAAACGTGTGAAAGCTGTTCTTGAAGAAGGAAAGGCGGCTCGCTGCGTTGAATGTTCCGATGATGAAAAAGCGCTTCTGTCGGAGGTCGCTCTTCTGACCAATAAACCCGTTATCTACGCCGCCAACATGAGCGAGGACGATTTCTCAAACGGACTTGAAAACAACGAAGGCTACAAAGCCGTTAAAGCATTCGCGGAAAGCGAAGGTTCCGGCGTACTTCCGATCTGCGCGCAGATCGAAGCGGATATCGTTGAAATGGATAAAGAAGAGAAGGAAATGTTTCTCTCCGATATGGGACTCGAAGAATCGGGTCTTGACAGACTTATCAGAGAGTGTTACTCACTTCTCGGTCTCATTTCCTATCTCACAGCAGGGAAACCCGAGGTTCGGGCATGGACGATCAAAAACGGAACAAAAGCGCCCCAGGCGGCAGGAAAGATCCACAGCGACTTTGAGCGAGGATTCATTCGCGCCGAGGTCATTCACTTCGACGATCTCATTGCGTGCGGTTCAATGACCGCTGCAAAAGAAAAGGGACTCGTTCGAAGCGAGGGCAAAGAGTACGTAATGAAGGACGGCGACATTGTCCTCTTCCGATTCAACGTTTAAACAAATCACCCGGCGCATTCTTCCGTGAATCCGAACATTATGTTTTTGGGATTTGCGGAAGAATTTCAGTATTTGCAGGAATAATTTCCGAAAATACAGTTTTGAATAGTTATTTACTCAAACTTCCCATACATAAAATTACCATGAATGCAGATCCTATCGTGGGTCGACGCAAAGAATAGTTTTTGCCGTCGAACCCGAGATCGTTCTGCGGTCAAAGCTATCGTCGTCATCCATACCCCCAACCCCCCTTTCCCTCAAGGAAAAGGGGGCTATCGGGATAGAGGGCTTCGCCCTCTATCCCATCGGGGCTATCGCCCCGAACCCATTCAACCGGCTGCTCGTAACTCTGTTCAGAGTCCGGAAAATACGGTTTTGATGAGAACCAAATGGTAATTAATATGTGGGAAGTTTAAGTTATTTATAGTTATTTAAGTCAATACCGCACAGAGGCAGTGCCAAAGATGCGCAGTAGATTTTTTCGGCAGAGTGCATAAAACGACCGCAGGAATACTGACGTACCCCAAGGGCACTTCCTTCGGGCGTATTTCAAGGGAGTTTTGTGTACTATCTTGGTCAAAAGATCAA
>CACYDE010000385.1 GCA_902773045.1 uncultured Ruminococcus sp.
AGCTTCAAGCCGTTCTTTTCGGCAAGATTGTTTCGCGCCGCGACATGAACCTCACAACCGTGAGCGTGCAGCACCTCTACCAAAGGTTTATGAAATTGGCAAATATGGCTCTGCACGGTTGCAGTCAGCAAAACTTTCATACAATCTCTCTTTTATAAATACTGTTGTTTTCCTTGTGAAAGATTAACAACACCTGTCATATCGTCTTTCTTTTTCCCTTTACAGACATCACAGTGGCACTCGGGCTCATAATTCTCCGGTTCAACATAAGTAGTAATCTTGCCTTCAAAATTTCTGAGTACATAGCGACGATGACCTTGTGAAATAATTCTGTTAGGCATAATGGGGATTTTTCCTCCACCGCCCGGTGCGTCAATCACAAGTGTTGGTACTGCAAAGCCTGTTGTATGTCCCTGCAAACCTTCTATAATTTCAATTCCTTTTGAAACAGAAGTCCTTAGATGGGATAACCCCAATGACAAGTCGCATTGGTAAATATAATATGGACGAACTCGTATTTTCACTAATTTTCTTACAAGTTCTCTCATTACATGTACGCAATCATTAACTCCGGCCAACAACACGCTTTGATTTCCAAGAGGAATACCTGCTTCTAAAAGCATGGCACAAGCTTTTTCCGATTCAGGTGTGATTTCATTAGGGTGATTAAAGTGAACATTCACCCAAAGCGGATGATATTTCTTAAGCATCTCGCAAAAGTCTTCTGTGATTCTTTGCGGCATCACTACAGGAATACGGGTACCAATTCTAATAATTTCGACATGCTCTATTTTTCTGAGCTCACTTAATATGTATTCCAGTTTATCATCTGACAATGTAAGAGGATCTCCACCCGAAATCAACACATCTCTTACTTCCGGATGTTCCTTTATGTATGCTATACTATCATCTATCTGATATTTCTTCAGTGCTTTGTCCACTTGCCCTGAAAATCTTCTTCTTGTACAGTGTCTGCAATACATTGAGCACTGGTTAGTTACTAAAAACAACACTCTGTCCGGATATCTGTGCGTTAATCCGGCACAGGGCGAATCGCTTTCTTCGTGTAGCGGATCCCGTTGGTCTTCCGGTGCAAAATACAATTCTCTACTATTAGGTATAGCCTGAATTCGAATAGGATCATATTTATCATCAGGATCTATCAAAGAAAGATAATAAGGAGTAATTGCCATCCTATATTTTCGTAAGCAGCTGTTTATACTCTCTTTTTCACTCTCACTCAGTTCAATATATTTTTCCAATTGTTCTGAGTTCACAATTCGATTTTCAAATTGCCAATGCCAGTCATTCCAATCTTTATCAGAGACATTTGCAAAAAATCTTCTTTCCATGTCTTATACACCTACCAAGGAATTCTTGAATGAACCTCAAAATATAGCTTTTCAGCTATTTCTCTTTTCTTGGTCTCATTTCCGTTTATTATATGAACGTTTAATCCAGCCAAGTCTTTATCCATTTCTCGAATAATATCTTTGTTCACTTGATCTGTTATTCTCTTTTCCAAAGGAGTTTTAAGCATTAAATCTAATAATGCTCTGTTGTTATATGGCACGGTAATATCATTAGAAAGCATGTGCTCTCCAACCAATGTCAATCCACCCCAGCAGCCAAATACAATTTCCCACACAAAAAACTCGCTCCATGGATAACCTAATCGATCTATAGCTTTTGTTAACTGTGTTTTTTCTAAATATTCTTTGAACGCCTTATCTGTTTTAATAGCATCTTTTCTATTCAAAGCGAAAACCTTGTACATTGTAGTCAATCTACGAGCCGTTAGTTTGGGCATTTTCTTTTTTCCGTACATTTTATACCGGCTAGCCCTTGCCACTTCAGAAACCCAAGACTTAACTTCAACGTCACACGTTAACTGCTTGTTAAGCGAAATGCGCTTGCAAATATCATTCTCGTTTCCTTTGCCCAGATAAGAATAATGCCGTTCAACAAGCTGATCGACTTCATTAAAATCACTCAGTTTTGTTTTATCTGTTTCAACTTGATATATGGTATGGCGCAAATTCTTCGAATCACATATATAGTGTGCAGCATTGGCATCGGTAGCTTCACGAGGCAATGAAATATAGCTGTAATAATCAAATTGATTTTGTTCAGAACCTGCACACGCAAGTGTAGTTTGACTATCCATGCCACCGGTAAGAGAAATCTGAGGATTACTCCACTTTTTTAGAATCAACAGCATATTGTTATGCATGATTTCTCCGATTTTTCTTATAGTTGTCTCATAATCGGATTCATCAATCACCTGATACTTTTTCCTTGGATAAAATCTCCTACAAACAAAATCACCATTATATCTAATTTCCGTGTTGGCAACTATCCTTTTAACTTCTTTATACGGTGACAAATCTCCGGGTAAATACCATCCATACAAATGAAATAATCTGGATCTTTTCATTTGTGTAACATATTCATCCTCGGATAAATTACAAATATCGGCAATCATTTGCGAATAAGCTGCACAATAAACTTGACCGTCAATTTTTGCATAGTACGACGGTAATAATCCAGAGCAGTCAGTATTAATTGTCAATTCTTTGCCGTGAATAACGATGAAACAAAATAATCCGGTTAACTGGTCAAAATAATCTTGATACTCCGTGGTATCAAATAATTCCGCCAGATGATTTAGAATATCACTCTCACTCCACTCCATTGTGAAAGGATTATATGCATGACCTATTATCAAAAATTTTTTATTCTTGTGCTCAATTGAAAACACAGTTTGACTAGGATGAGTATATAGATGATAACACCCGAATGAGTCTATTTGCCATTTATCCCATTCAATCCCAATTTCAGCAGTAACAACGTCTTTATTGGTTGTTAATAAATATCCTGAAACATATAGCTTGTCTTTCCAATTTGATTGCATTGTACTAACTCCAAATCATTCAAATCTATTAGGAATTGAGTTCTCAAATAATTCTCTCAACCTCTCCGCATTCCCCTCTCCGACAAAGCTGTTATGAGGGGTGAGGATGATGTTTTGCTTGCTCCATAACGGACTGTTTTC
>CACYDE010000386.1 GCA_902773045.1 uncultured Ruminococcus sp.
GGAAGCGTATCGAAGTGGTCATAACGGGCCTGACTCGAAATCAGGTAGTCCTCACGGGCTCGAGGGTTCGAATCCCTCCGCTTCCGCTTTTTAAAAACGAAAGAAACCGCATAAAACCTATTTGTTCAGGTTTTATGCGGTTTCTTGTTATATTTGATATAGATTTTGCCGATGAAAAACCGTTCTCATCAGCGTCGATATATTTCATTCAAAATACGCAAACCGATTTGGCACAAGAACCATCAGATTTTTTTATATGGTATTGCCTTAAGCCTGATACTGTAATTCTGACAAAATTGTAATATTTATAAATTTCTTATAACTTGTGTTGTTTGTTTTGTACAAATTAAAGCACTTATTTTTTAGTTGCGTTCAATTTGAATGTATGGTAGAATTATAAAATGTAAACAAGAAATTTTTATACAAGCTTATATTTTTAATTCATCTTGTATCGAGTTCAATCAAAAGGAGGGTGATCGACTTATCTATTATCCGGTCTTGCATTGTTTAACATATTCAAAAGAAAGGAAACGATAATCAATGAAAAAAAAGTTTAGAAAAGCGGTTTCGGCTGCCATAGCTGCAGCGACGATTCTTTCATGTTTCGGTCCTGCGTTTAATGCGCAGGCTGCGGAAATTGAAGCTGATGCGGCTAAACCTTCGGGAGAGACCGCAACAGGTACTATCAAATTCGACAGCGGTGACTGGAATTCATCAAGCATCAACTTCTACATCTGGGACGAGAACGGCATGCATGCGACCAAAAACGGCTGGGTCGAGGCAGATCCGTGGGGTTCAAGGAGAAAGATCGGCGGAACCGCTGTTGAAGGTGAAGAGGGTGTTTTCGAATCCTTTGAGTTCGAGCTTGACGATACTCACGATTATTACGTGATTTTCCATGATCCCGACAAGGGTCAGACTTATGACTGCTGCTTGAACTCATCATGCTTCGGTCTTACGGCAGCCAAAACGGGCGTTATGCTTGAAAACCCTCTGGATTCTGAAAAAAAGGCGGAAGAAGCCGCTTTCCCGAACGGCGTCGGCGCAGCTTTGACGATTACATCTACAGGAAAGATCCAAGGATCATACATTTCCCCGAACGTTGACCGCGCAGATAAAGTTGCTCAGTTCGTGCTGAAATATCTCGGCTCACTAAACAAAACAACGAATGAGCCTATTGTTACGGAAGCTGTAGTCGCAGACGCTATCGCTGCTTTTGAAACTACCGCAAACGATGTATGGGCTGCTTACAAGAAACACTCGGATCATGAGAACTACAACGAGGAAGAAGCTAAAAAGGTTATCAAGCCGACGGAAGAAGATCCTGCTCCGGTCGATCCCGATCCCGTTGTTCCCGATCCGATTAATCCCGAACCGGTTGATCCCGATCCCGTTGATCCCGATCCCGTTGATCCCGAAAAGTCCGTTACGGGAACAATAAAGTTTAACAGCGGTGATTGGCAGTCGAAATCAATACTTTTCTACATTTGGGACGCCAACGGCATGCATGCAACTAAAAACGGATGGGTTCCCGAAGATCCGTGGGGTTCGAGGAAAAAGACAGGCGGAACGGCTGTTGAAGGTGAAGACGGCGTTTTCGAATCATTCGAGTTTGAGATGAATTACAACACCGACTACTTCGTAATCTTCTATGATCCCGATCATGGTCAGACTTTTGACTGCTGCATGGATCCGTCCTGCTTCGGTCTTACGGCATATATGACGGGAAATGTGATCGAAAACCCCGAAGATTCCGAAAAAACCTGCATTGAAGCTGTTTTCCCGAACGGTATGGGACCGGCGCTCACAATCACTTCATCAGGTAATATCGTGGGCAGCTACGTATCTCCCCGCGTTGATCGTGCGGATAAAGTTGCTAAATGGGTATTGAGATATTTGGGTTCGATAGAAATGATTTCCGGTGCGGATGTTGTTACCGAAGAGAATGTCGCAAAAGCTATCGCAGCATTTGAAACCACAGCAGACGATGTTTGGAAAGCATACTTGAAGTATGAAGGAGAGCCTAACTTTAACAAGGAAGAAGCTAAAAAAGTCATCAAGCCGACGGAAGAAGATCCTGCTCCGGTTGACCCGGATCCCGTTGAACCTGATCCCGTTGACCCCGCTCCTGTTGACAACCCCGGTTATGTTAAAGGCGATAAGGCCGCAGTAAAGTATGTTATCTCAAACGTTGATAACCTCGGCGCGTTCACAGCCGAAATAACCTACGATTCGTCCGTTATACAATACGCAGAAAGTGAAGTAGGATCATTTGACCAGAGTACAATTTTTGTTAATCAGATTTCCGACGGAAAAATCAGAATTGCAGGCTACTTTGAGCCTAAGGGTTCCGAGCACTCCTTCGCAGGAGAGAACGGAGCAACGGCAGCAACATTGATCTTCAATGTGCTTAAGGATACTTCGGATCTCACAGTTAATCGCAATACATACGATATTACACGTATTGAAGACGGAGCTATGGTTCACCTCATTACTCCGAACGGCAATGAGGAAGACGAATGGACATCTATCGTCACCGAAAAATACACAGGCGGATACACTTATCGCAAAGGCGACAAGATCGCAGTGGATTATATCATTAAAAATATTGATAATATCGGTGCATTCACAGCTTCCTTGAGTTATGATTCTTCGGTTCTTGAATATACAGACTGCAAGATCAACAAGCTTGACAACAGCCAAATGTTCGTAAACGGAGAAAACAGCGGAACAGTTAAGATCGGAGCTTACTATGATCCTAACGGAAACGAACACGCTTTCGCTTCAGCAGACGGAGCTTCGGCAGTAACTCTGATTTTCACAGTAACAGATAACACCAACGATCCGGGATTTGCTTTCAGCACATTCGATCTTTCCCGCATAGAAAACGGTGAAAGAGTGGCAGTCATCACTCCCGGAAGCGATACAGCAGATCAGTGGACAAATATTGAAGTGAAACCTTACTCGGACAGCGACAAGATGCTTGGCGACGTTGACGAAGACGGTGAGATCACAGCTAACGATGCTATCATAGTTCTCAGAGCTTCTATAGGACTTGAAAACATAGACATTGCGATTTCCGACGTTGACGGAGACGACGAGATCACAGCTAACGACGCTATCATTATCCTGCGCGCAAGTATCGGTCTTGAACAGCTCGCTTGATCGTGAAATTACTGATACAAAATAATAAAGAAACATAAAATGATGAAGTGCATAAGCCAATATTAAACAGGCTTATGCACTTTTTTGAATTGAATATTGTAATATCTTATAACCGTGAAAGCATCGAGATGATCTCTATCTCTGTTATCTCTTCAAAATCCTCATTGGTGGGACATCTTCCAAGCTTCTCCTTATCCGAAGCAGACATCGCCCCCGGCGACTCGGACGTTGCAAGAGCCAGACTCAATCCGCTTGTATTCACACTCAGACCGTTTCCGTCATTGATAAGAATGGAAAGTGAATTTGCGTCCGAAATCACCACTCCGCTGCCGCTTTTGTAAGGTGATATCATATCGGAGACCCGAAGATAAATATGGCTTTGATTTCCCTCACCCTCCACCGAATTCACCGTAAAATCAATATATCTGTCATTTACCCTGTAACCCTCAACAGGATAATCATTAACATTACATATCCTGACTTTACATGATTTCACAAGGTAATCTCTCGGAATATTTATCGTATCTCCGAGTTTTGTATTGTTTTTCATAAGAACATAACTTGCAAGATAGCTGTCTTCTGCGCTTTCAAGCTTTTTCAGCTCATACTCTCCGTTTAAGTACCGCCTGTCAAGTTCACCGAGAAACTCTCTCAATGTATTAATTCCCGCAAATTTCATAACCGGCATTATGCAATCTCCTCCTTAAAAAAGCACCATTATATCTTCTCTCGTAAGCTCGTCGACCATCGGGTGTGTACTCAAATAGTTTTCTACACTGATACCAACGATCTCGTCCAGACCTTCTTCAATAATTTCGACTGCTTTTTGAAGCGCTTCCGAATATTGGTCAAGGAGAGTAAGATTATAATCCGATATATATTTTGTAACCGCTTTATGACGAAAAATATTTACTTTTACTTCATTTGTCAAACCTATCACTTCATCGTCAGAGAATATTTTCAGGAAAATAATGATCTCTCCGTCCTGAGAGGTATAACGTCCGTCAAAGAGAAATTCTGCCGTAGGAAGTTCTCTGTCTGCAAACTCAAGCAGAACAATATCCCCTTCCCCTCCCGGGGTGATGATATGACATTCCACTGTGCAGTCTTCGATACTGTGACCGCAAATTTTCTTGTCGGACACTATTTTTACTTTTTCAAAAGAATTCTCACCTTCAAAATTTAAAGAATCCACCGACGCGCTCAGCTGCTTTCTGTTATTCAAATAAAGTCCAATCATTTTTTCACTTCCTTGATAATTAATGAAGGAACAGCTTCATTCACATTATCCCGATCTTAGGAAACACCGTACAAAGAACGCAGTATCTCCGGCGTTTACACAATGAACAGCAATGCATACAATGAAAAACCTTCCCTCAAAAAGCCTGCAAAAAGAACGTCTTTTTGCATATAAATATGCAAAAAACAAAACCCTCGAAAATTTCGAGGGGCTTCTGTAACTAAAGTAACATTATAACAAAAAAATAAATCCGAATTTATCAAACGGCATTGTCTTCGTGTGTTTTTAAATTTTTAGACTGTGATGCAACAAAATTGAGGTATTCAATGACAGCGTTCTGTGCTGACGGATTAAGCTTAGTGAAACCGATGATAAGAACTGAAACATCTATTTCATCGTTTTCAAGCGATAAAGCGTTTGACTTACACATTCCCTCTACATCCGTTCTTCCCAAAAGGTAATCAACCGAACAATCCAGATAATCAGCCATTTTAGCAAGGTTGTCGGCTTTAGGCATTGAATTTTTCATGTTTGACATCGTGTTGAAACCCAACCCAATATCGCTGAACATTTGTTTTAAAGGGATCTTTTTTGAACGCGCAAGAAGCTTTATCTTTTTAGCAACTTCATTTGAATTATACATAAATTTCACCACCGTTGGATTTATTTTAAATATTTTTTTCAATTTTAGCAAAACAGCTTGAAAATTACTAAATTTAGAGATATAATATAGCTTGTGCAAAATTAAAGTCAGGAATATTTTTCCGGGATATCTGTATCTGTTTTTCAAATTCAAAACCGAAGCTTTCATGGTTTCAGAAAGGTGCTGCGGCTTTTTAACTTATCACAGGAACGAAGGAGATAAATAATGAATATAGGAAACAATATCAAAACACGGAGAGAGGAACTCTCTATGACTCAGAAGGAACTTGCCGACGCTATAGGCGTAAGCAGACCGCTCGTAGCGCAAATTGAGAGAGGAACGCGCGCGTTAACGATCGTTCTTGGTCTTGAAATAGCCAACGTCCTTAAGTGTGACCTGGATTACATAATTTACGGAAATGACAAAAAGGAAAAAAATGAAGAATCCGAAAACGAAAACGATAATTAAGACAAAAACCGATATTTTTGAGAAAAATCCGGACTTTATAAATAATCAATAATTCTCCCAACGCACACAAGTCAATTTTATACTCTTTTTCCTAATTTGTCAATAATTATCTAAAATTTCACATACATATCAGATTAATTATTCGGTATTTTTAACATAGCCGGCTTTCTGAACCGATTATACGGACAAGTTACTAAAAATGTATAATAAATACAAATTCTGACAATCATTATTTTTTCGTTAAAACCTTATCGCTCTTAAAAAAGCACAAAAATCAATTTGTAAAAAACAATATTTTTATTAATAGTTTCAAAATACGTTAAAATCTCAAAAAAATTCAAAAAAAAACTTGCAATTTTCCTAAAAGTGTGATATTATATATAGGCACCGTTGAGGTGACTTAAATAAGTGCGCTGTTAGCTCAGTTGGATAGAGTGACTGGCTACGAACCAGTAGGTCAGGGGTTCGAGTCCCTTACAGCGCGCCATTTAAATGAAACTGTGTTGCCGAAAGGTGACGCAGTTTTTCTTTTATTTCACACCCCACCAAATACGGTAAACTTATAAAAATACGATCATCAAAACTATTGACAGAGTTTTAATTATGGATTATACTAAAATTGCAAATTATTGTTTACTTTAAATCTACATATTTCAGAGGGGGATAACATGAAAAAATATTCAAGAATTCTTGCTGCTTCTATGGCAGCCGCACTTATTTTGAGCGGCTGTAATTTGCCTTCAAAAGGTTCAAAGATCCAGGGCGAAGTGTCGGAATCGGTTGAAAACGAAGTTTCTTCGGCAGCCGAAGAGATCGCGAGCGTCGATGAATCTGTTTCCGAAGTAAGCACTGAGGAAAAAACACCCAGCAAATCCGTTGAGGAAATCGATCCATTTGAAAAGCTTGAAATTACTTATACAGGAACTTCGCCCTACGTCTCCGTTTCTCTCGACACCTCAAAATGTCCCGATGAAGTTATGAAATACGTTGAGTTCAAGACCGAAGAAGGATTTCTTAGAAACGGTGAAGAATATGAGATCACCGCTGAATTCAGCGACTACGACCTTGAAGAAAATAATATTAAATTCACAGACAGCAGCAAAACATACACGGTCGATGGTCAGCCCGAACTTCTGACGTCGATCGAAGGCGTAAACATGGAAGAACTCAATCAGGAATTAGCCGATAAACTGGCTTCCGTAACTGCCGCAAACAAAGGTGATTCAAGTTTTGCGGAAGTTTTTCTCGGCTACAGCAAATTTGAAGCCATAGAGTCACAGCAGGTCAAAGCAAGATATATCATCTCGCTCAAAAAAAGCTTTGAGGATAAGTACAGCACCGAGAATTACGGATATATGTGCTATAACCGCTACATTGAGATCCATGAATACGTTGTCAAGCTAAAGGATGCCGATCCGAAGAAAGTTTACGTTCTTGTTTATGCGGACAATCTTACAGATAACAGCGGAACGCTTGAATGGAATTCTCAGCTTGGTTCGAAGGCAGAAGCCGATTATGACACACTTGTCAACGACTTTGTTACATCTCAAAGAGAATATTATAACGTTTCCGAGATCAAGGACGAAGACGTAAACTCCGAATCCGAAGCAAAAAAGATAACCGAGAACGAAAAGGAAAACACAAGCAAAGCTGACAGCAGTGATTCGGACGCTTCCGCTTCGGACTCCGAGAAGGACGACGACAAAGCTAAAGGATCCGACTCCTCATCTGACAGCACAAGCAAATAATTTTAATATTCAAAAATTATAACTCTTCTATCAAATGACCGAACCGGTTCGGTCATTTTGCTGAACTTTTATAGCAAAAAAATCTCCCCCGTGCTTACCTCTTAATCGGCATTAAAACGAGGCAGCGTTCGGGGGAGCTTTCGCACCGAAGAATGTTTGAAGGGTATTTATGGGTGAACAAATATACAATGCAGGAGTAATAGATAATTTCTCCGCTGCAAAGCGGCAAAAATGCTGTCAGCCGCTTTGCTTGGTGCGAAAAAGAAGTTTATCGTTACCGATATGATTATTATACCACAAAATTCGTGATATTTTAAATCTTGGTAGAAAAAAGGCATTTTTTGGGATTTTTAAAAATCGAGAATATTGCTGTATTTGATCACATCATAAAAATATATATTGGTTTAGATCAACTTTATTGTAACATGATCATTATTTATGAACTTTCATAAGCACAGTAACACAAAACATCTTTCCGTCTTCGGAATAATTTGTCGATCCGCTGTATTTTTCGGATATCTCTCTGACAATATTCCCCCCTTTTCCGTGAGCTGATCTTTCCGGTTTAGTTGTGGTGAGCTGCGGATTTTTTTCAAGAACCGAATCAAGAATCCTGTTTTTACAGATAATCGCCGAGTAATCGTTCATGGACGTGATCTTAAGGCTCATGTTTCTTTCTTCACGCGGAATATCTTTTAGGTATTCAATTGCATTATCACAAAGATTACCTATTACGGAAATGATATCGGCATTCCCTTTAAAATCTGTAAGCTGATCCGCAATTTCAACTTTAAAATCAATATTTTCCGTTTCCGCTTTATCCTGTTCAACGTTAATTATAGCATTCAGAAGCGGATTATCGGTATTTAGAGGGGTATATATTTTTTTAAGGTTTCTGCTGACCTCTCCGCAAAGCTTTTGTGCTTCATCATAATTTTTATTATCAATCAATCTTCCGATGCTTTGGACATATTTTTTTATATCGTGTTTCATCTTTGCCATTTTCTCAATTTGCTTGTTCGTATTGATAACATTCTCTTCGTAAAGAGAGATTTTCTGACTCGTCAGAAGATACTCCGTCTTCATTCGGTTATCATTGCTGGTTTTCTTGAGCAGGAAAAGAGTAAAAAAACAGATAGATATCGAAGAAATAAAAATAATTGCATACCTGATGATATAATTGGTTTTGGCAGCTTCAGGCAAAAATGTTACATCAAAGATTATTTGCGTCATCGACATCAAAGGAATCGCCGTGTAAGCAGTCAATTCAAGCTTAGAAACAACCATTATTTTTTTAGAAAAGCTTTTTAAGAAAATCACATAAAGGATGCAGGAAATAATTATGACCCCTATATTCAATATATAGAATTCATAATCATAAAAAAATCCGCCTTCTTCATACGTAGATGGATATTTCGTAACAATTAAATTCATAATTACGCCAAAAGTATATGTAAATAATAACCATGATAAATAAAAGGTCACTACAGATAACACAGCAATAATAATGTGATGCCGCTTTTTTCCTTTGAAAAATAAAATCAAGTAAACGGCAAAGACACCTATGATCAAAACATTATCAACAAACATCATAAGATAGGTAAAAATAGCAGTATTAACTTCGTCTGAAGATAAATAAGATGCCGCATTATCCGTTATATTATCAATAACTGCCACTATGAAAAATACCGAACAAGCCGCGGCGGCTATGACCTTCTTACTGTACTTTCGTTCAAAAAATAAAGTTAAAAACAACAGCTGGATGACTGTGTAAATATTGTTAAAAAATAATCTTGCGCTTTCCGTCAGCATTCCGATTCCCCTCTCATTCTACATTACTTCTGATATAATCAAAATACGCTTCGGAGGTTTGCTGCTTATATTTCGAAGCCACCGAAAGAACCGTTCCGTTTTCAAGCTTGATCTCTTCTTTCGACATCTCGACAATTTTTTTCGTTTTCACAAGACAGCATTTTGCGATCTGCGTGAAGCCATAGTTTATCAGTTTCTCAATGTGGACCGCAACCCTTGAGCGCTCACGGAAAACGGTGTTGTTTTCCATGTGAAAGACCGTGTAGTTTCCGTCGCGGTCGATATAGAATATATTATCAATGTTAAGATAATATATTCTGCCCGAATCTTTGACAGGATAGCGAAGTTCATTAATTTTGCCAAGTGTTTTCTCTTTTTCAAAAACGTCAAAAAAATCCGAAATATCATTTTTCAGATTTGATTTTCTAACAAAATACAGCGGACGTTTTTTGAGTGCATTCCAGATCATATTATCATAATTTGTGATGAAAACAAGCCTTGGCACCGTCATTATTTCATTTTTCAGATTGATCCTGTCAGCTACTTCAAACCCGTTCATTTCGGGCATCTCAACATCGAGAAAAACAACATCATATTCCATAATATTGTCAAGGAGTCTTTCCCCCGATTGGTAAAAATCGATCGAGCATTCAATCTTTTTATTTTCACAGAATTCATAGATATGCCTTGTGAATTTTTCTTCAAAAGTTTTATCATCATCACACAATGCAATATTCATGCGTCTATCCCCCATAGCGTTGCGAAATCTATGACATAAAAGACTTTGATCTGCGCCTTAAAATGTCATAACCTGTTTGATCCTGCCCTAAGGAACTGTCGAACAGCTATGGTAATAATACCATAAAACAATCAACATTATAGCAAACCAAACAAATATCCAGACAAGTTCGACGTCCCGGTAAGCGCATAGCTGCGTTGTCGTCCTCGACATACGCCAGTA
>CACYDE010000387.1 GCA_902773045.1 uncultured Ruminococcus sp.
ATTTTTGCTCCATTCCTTGAATTTACGGAACCGCACAAGTTATAATATTTCTCGTACATGTTCCGCATGTGCATCGAAAGACGGTTATCCTTTATGTTTCCTAGGCATCAGGGTAACCGTTTTTCATTTCTCAGCCATAAGACGCTTTTTCTCTTCACGAATCAAACGAATCAGCATATCAGCTTTTGAAAGACCGTTTTGTTCCGCTATGAAATCGAGATCGTGCTTTGTCTCTTCGGTCATACGGAACCGAAAAGCCGTATCCCTTTTAACATCGTCCTTTAGTGGCTGTCCCATTCTAGGACTCAATCTCATCACCTCTTTTCATATCCTAGGAACTTAATTATAGTTTAATGTGTATCTCTTAGTCAAGTGTATTTCAATTTTCGCCCGGTCTTGCCCTTTACCGGAATCGAAATTCGGCAAAACTCCGAATCGTCCAGATCATAAATGACCGCCAATATATGAAATTGCCCCATATAGCCAACTCTCCGAAGGTACGACTTCCGAATCCAGAAAAGATACTCATCTTGTGAATTGTGAGTTATAGCGTCAAATGTTTGCGTATCAAACGGAGTTTCCTCATCGTGATAGAATAGTTCGATCCGGAAACCTTCCTGCAACTTTCCGGATAGAAAAATGTCCAGCCACCGATTTTGATTTCTGTCAGCCGCAGGGGAGACCTTGTGAGATCCCCCCTGCTTCACCCGGAGCCGACGAATGTGATTATCACTCGTCATTGACTCAAGTTTCAATGTTCCGCACCCTCTGCTGCCTGTTCCTCTGCAAGCTCGGCATAGTGTCGCATAGTATCAGTGTTTGCCACCTTACGCAGTTCCGTATTAAAATATCTGTTTCCACGCATGGAATGAATTGTCTCTAAGGCTTTTTCGTCTCCAATATCTTTGACCTCGGCAATTTTCTTTACTGCACCTTGAGCATCTTTAAACTCAGCAGTACCGCCATTCCGAAAAGCCGTAATTTCATCGGCAGAGCCGGACATTTTAACGGCAGTGTCCGAAATAATGCGACTGTCTGCAATTTCAAAAAGCAGACGCGCCCGAAGTCCATCATCTACACTGGAAAGTGCTTCTTTTATCGCTTTGCCCTTTGTGGCTTCATTTCCTGCGCCCTCAATCGCAGTCATTGAACGCCGAATCTTTGCATCATCCGAAAGCTGAGAAGCAGACCGCAAACCGTTTGTAAATCGGTTTTCCCATGAAGTAATTTTTTTGTCACTTAGGTACATTAAATCTTTGGGAGACTCAATATCAGGGTTAAAATCCGTAACAAAATCCTCACACTCCTGCTTAAGTTCCTCAAGACAATCCATCTGTTCATCAAATGCCGGTAAGATTTTTATGCTTTCCGGCAAGTCCTCAACACAAATACCATTCTGTTCTGCAAGCTCGCGCAGTTCTTTACTTGCAAAATAGTCCAACGTCAGACTTTGCCTGTCTGCGATCACGGCAAATTCTCGCGGAGTAATTTTCATACCTCTGAGCATACGAACTTCATTTATTTTGTCGGCGTCTCGGTTTCTAAGACGAGAAGTAACTGTTTTCTCGGCACCGCGGATAACTTCATCACATGTAGACAGGAATCGAAATTCGAGCCGGTTCTTTTCTTGGTCGAATCCGTTTTTAGCCTCTTCAATCGCACTGCCAACAGCAGCCGGGAGATATGTTTTTTTCGCTTTGGCAACCGCATCCTTGTAAGTGTCGGATGCAATTTTTAAATCATTCCTATACGCATCACGAGCCTTCCGTATGGTCTCAAAAAGTGATGCATCATCATATTTCACAAAATTAAATTTAAAATCCCCTTTATACATAAAGCCACCTCTCAAATAATATTTTTGTCGTACACGTTCACGTCAGCTTCAACCGTGAAACGCCACCTACCACCGCATTTTGCTACTACGACCCCAACCGTTTTTTTGATTTTCAGTTACTTCGGGGGTTCATCCGGTCGAACGCTCGTTCTTTAGATACCCCCTGCACGTCCTAAACGCCTTTGTGATGCGTTTTTACCCATTTAGCATACATCTTTAGCCTAAAGCACTAAAACCGTTCAAATTGGCTTGTACGGCTTTATTAGGGCAAATAACCCTTTTCCGAACTTCAATCACTCGCAAACCTTCAACTCTTGAACCAACACGTAATTCAACATCGTGACCATGTTTCAAAAGTTCCGCAATCAAATCTGCATTGGATCGTACTTGTTCGGCAATCTCTGAATATGTCAAATCATGCCCTTTCCCAGTACAGAGTACCAATAATAAGTTGTGTGTATTGTCTGCAAATTTATCTATTCTCTGCTCTATCTCTTCGTTAAACTAAAGTTTGACGAATAGTTGAACCTATTCCCATGACCAAAAAGCCCGTAAATATCAGCTTTTCAGACATTCTCAGTTCTTCCGTAAATTGTATAGAATTGTGTATCATGGTATTCCGG